>CAYNNB010000039.1:0-22021 GCA_964398425.1 uncultured Flavobacterium sp. | reverse complement strand
TACATGCCACGTGAATTATTGGTTCAAGTTTCTCCTGAAGTTGCTCATCATGATGAGCAATTGTATCCTCATATAGCTAAGTTAATTCAAATTCCGGTTCAAGATATTCAAAAGATCGTGGTTATCAAACGTTCTATTGATGCGCGTCAACGAACTATAAAATTTAATTTAAAACTGCATGTTTTCCTAACTGGAGAGCCGTTAGTAGTTAACAAAGTTGAATTGCCTAATTATCCTAATGTAGAAAATGCTCAAGAAGTGATTGTAGTAGGTGCAGGTCCGGCCGGACTTTTCGCAGCTTTGCAATTAATTGAATTAGGATTGAAGCCAATTGTTCTTGAAAGAGGAAAAGATGTACGTGGTAGAAGACGCGATTTAAAAGCAATTAACAGAGATGGAATAGTTAATGAAGATTCAAATTATTGCTTTGGTGAAGGAGGAGCTGGTACATATTCTGATGGGAAATTATATACACGCTCTAAAAAAAGAGGTGATGTAGATCGAATTTTGCAATTGTTAGTGGCATTTGGTGCCACTCCTGATATTATGGTGGAAGCGCATCCGCATATTGGGACTAATAAATTGCCACAAATTATTCAAGATATAAGAGAGAAAATCATAGAACACGGTGGAAAAGTGTTGTTTGAAACTCGAGTTACGGATATTTTAATCAAGAATAATGAAGTACAAGGAGTTCAAATTCAAGATGGTTCTACCATTCATGCTTCAAAATTGATATTAGCTACAGGACATTCTGCTCGTGATATTTTTGAATTATTACATCGAAAAGATGTGCTGATTGAAGCCAAACCTTTTGCTCTAGGAGTTCGAGCGGAACATCCTCAACAATTAATTGACTCTATTCAATATTCTTGCGATTTTAGAGGGGCGTATTTACCACCTGCACCGTATAGTATAGTAAAACAAATTGGAGGAAGAGGAATGTACTCTTTTTGTATGTGTCCAGGTGGAGTTATTGCACCTTGTGCTACAGCGAATGGGGAAGTAGTAACGAATGGTTGGTCGCCTTCAAAACGAGATCAAGCTACGGCAAATTCTGGAATTGTTGTTGAATTAAGATTGGAAGATTTTAAGCCGTTTGCTCAGTTTGGACCTTTAGCTGGAATGGAATTTCAAAAAGATATTGAACAACGGGCATGGCGATTAGCGGGGCAAACTCAACAAGTACCTGCTCAACGAATGGTTGATTTTTCGCAATCGAAAACGTCTATAACTATACCAAAAACTTCTTATGTTCCAGGAACTCAAAGTATAGAGTTGGGCGAAGTATTTCCTGGATTTTTAACACAAACTATGCGTGAAGGTTTTGTCCAATTTGGAAAATCAATGAAAGGTTATTTCACCAATGAAGCAATTTTACATGCGCCAGAAAGTAGAACGTCTTCGCCTGTTCGCATTCCAAGGGATAATTATACATTGGAGCATTTACAGATAAAAGGATTGTATCCATGCGGAGAAGGAGCCGGTTATGCAGGAGGTATAATTTCGGCAGCTATTGATGGTGAAAAATGTGCATTGAAAATTGCTCAATCTTTACAAAAATCTATTTAATAATGTTACGCGGCACACAAATTCGTTTACGAGCGTTAGAACCTGAAGATTTGGAATTTTTATATCGAATGGAAAATGATTTTTCTGTTTGGGAGATAAGTAATACACAAACTCCTTACAGTAAATGGGTTTTACGTCAATATCTAGAAAATGCACATCAAGATATTTATGAAGCAAAACAATTGCGATTAGCTGTTGTTTCTATAGATCAAGAACGTCTAGTGGGTTTAATAGATTTGTTTGATTTTGATTTTAAAAATAGTAGAGCAGGTGTAGGTATTTTACTTGAGGAATCGAGTAGAGGTCAAGGATTAGGTGCTGAGGTATTAGCACTTTTAATAGATTATGCTTTTTCGCATTTACAATTACACCAACTTTATGCAAATATTAGCATTTCAAACGAAGCTAGTACCAAGCTTTTTACTAAATTTGGCTTCCAAAAAATAGGAATAAAAAAAGACTGGAATAAAATTAATGGTCAGTTTGTTGATGAAGTTTTATTTCAATTAATACACAATTCATAAAAAATGAAAAAAATAATTATTAAAATTGTTGTTGGTGTTTTATTAGTAGGTGTTTTGTTAGGAGGTTACTTAATAAACAAGATCTTTACTAGTAATACAAAGTTTGAAGCGGAGGAGGTTTATGTATATATACCAACAGGTTCAAATTATGAGGCAGTAAAAAGAATTATAGCTCCTTATGTTGAAAATTTAGATAAAGTAGACTGGGTTGCAAGTAAGCGTGGTTATACGGAAAACGTGAAGTCAGGTAAGTTTTTGCTGAAAAAGGGAATGAGTAGTTTTTCTATTGTTCGATCTTTACGTTTACCTGTGCCTGTTAAATTAGCGTTCAATAACCAAGAGCGTGTTGATAAGTTGTTTGAACGTATTGCATCTCAGGTAGAGCCTAGTGTTGCAGAGTTGAAAGCGGTATTTGAAAATGAAGCTTTTTTAAGAGAGCATCAGTTAACAAAAGAAACTTTGCTTACTTATTTTATTCCTAATACTTATGAGTTTTATTGGGATGTTACAGCAGAGGAATTGGCAAAAAAATTTGAGAAGGAGTATCAACGTTTTTGGTCTAATGGAAGATTGGATAAAGCGAAAGAGTTAAATATGACGCCTACCGAGGTATATACTTTAGCTTCTATTGTGCACAAAGAAACTGCACAAGCTGCTGAACGACCAAGAGTAGCAGGAGTATATTTAAACCGTTTGAAAGCGAATATGCCTTTACAAGCGGATCCTACGGTTATTTATGCAGTTAAGAGAGAGTCAGGAAATTGGGACCAACAAATTAAAGTCGTAACATTTAATGATTTAAAAGTGAATTCTCCTTATAATACTTATCGCATAAAAGGTTTACCTCCAGGTCCTATTTTTATGCCAGATGTAAGTGCTATTGATGCTGTTTTAAATCCAGAGAAGCATAATTATTTGTATTTCTGTGCGAGTGTAGAAAAATTTGGATATCATGAATTTGCCACTTCTTATGAAGAACACCTTGTTATTGCTAAGAAATATTCGGAGTGGGTATCTAAGCAAGGGTACAAAAGATAAAACAACACTAATGAAGTGATTTTAAATCCGCATTTCCTTTTCGAATGCGGATTTTTTATTCACTAATTGAAAACATAAGTAACTGATAGTCTATTGTTTTTGATTGAAACTAGAGTATTGGTGAGTATTAAGAAATCATTAACATGTTGATTTTCAAGGTTAAATATTTTTTTGTATATTTGCCTCCGCTAATTCAAATGGTGGTTTTCTATTTTCTACACGTTTTAGAGAAGAAAATTTTTAGTGAATTTTTCACCCATTTGAGAAATTTTATTACATGAGAAAAGATATCATTGCTTTTGGGGTAACATTGGCTTTGTTAGTAGTGGTTAGTTCTGGTTTTAGGGCCTTTGACCGATCTACAATTGAAAGTTTTCACTTAGCTGACAATGAGGTTTATCATTATTATGTTCCTTCGAAAGATGAATCTGAACGTATCAATGTTGCTGTTCCTTATACAGGAAAAACATTTGTCGGATTCAAGCAAGCATTAGCCATTAAAGAGTCAGCAGGATTGTATGATTTAGTTAATGCTTACGGCTACATGGGTAAGTACCAATTTGGAAGAAGTACGTTGCGTAATGTAGGTGTCCACGATTTTAAATCGTTTTTAAGCAATCCCGTATTACAAGAGAAGGCTTTTGAAGCGCTTTTAAGTATTAACAAATGGGAATTGAGAAAAGAAATTAAAAAGTATTCTGGTAAAATTATTGCTGGAATAGAAATTACGGAATCAGGATTATTAGCAGCAGCTCATTTAGGAGGTGCTAGTTCTGTAAAATCTTTTTTAAGAACCAAAGGAAGAAATGGTTTTAGAGATGGATTTGGAACTTCTATTCGAACGTATTTAAAACGTTTCAAAGGTTTTGATACCTCGACTATTGAGGCTAATCCGTTTGCTAAAATTTAATCTTTTTGGATAACAAAAATGCAAGGTCGGTTGTGTAAATCGACCTTGTTTTTTTTCCAGTCATTTACTGTTTTTGTTTTTATAAACTCTGTACTTAGGGTAATATCACAAGCAATACATAGTTTTGTGTTACCATTTAATGTGTTTAATATATCTTCTAAAAACTTATTGTTTCTATAAGGTGTTTCCATAAATAATTGAGCTTGATTCTTTTCAGAAGACCATTTTTCTAGATTTTTTAACGCTATTTTTTTATCATTTTTATCAATTGGTAAATAGCCATTAAAAGCAAAGCTTTGTCCATTCATGCCACTTCCCATTAGAGCTAGTAGAATGGAACTTGGTCCAACTAAAGGAATAACAGGAATGTTTTTTTTATGAGCTAAATCAACTATTACGGCTCCTGGATCAGCAATGCCAGGACAACCAGCTTCACTTATGATTCCCACATTCTTGCCTTCAAGTAAGGGTTGGATCATTTCTTTAATTTCTTCTGATTGGGTGTGCTTATTTAGTTCAAAAAGAATCAAATCGGCTTGTTTCTTTTCAGGAGCAATACTTTTAATGAATTTTCGAGCAGATTTACTGTGCTCAACAATAAAATAATCCAATTGTTCAATACAAGTTTTAACCTGATTAGGTAAAACATCCATTGGATTCATCTCTATTTCTCCAGGGTTAGATAAAGTACAAGGAATTAAAAATAACTTGCCAGAAGAAAGTTGCGTTGACATGATTTTACTATTTCTGCAAAAGTACTAAAAAAAAATCCCACTGAAGTGAGACTTTTATGAATTAATTTTTTGAACAATATGGTTACAAGCGTCATCTAACATTTTAAAAACCTCTTCGAAGCCGTCCAGTTCACCATAATAAGGGTCAGGAACTTCGAGATTTTGCCCAGGTTTTGATTCATTTAAAATGAGTTGAACTTTAGATTTTGCCTTTTCATTAGGTGCTATGGCTAAGACGTTCTTGTAATTATTTTTATCCATTACATAAATGAAGTCAAAAGTTTCAAAATCACTTGTTTGAATTTGTCTACATTTTTGACCACTAATATCAATTCCGTGCTTTTTTGCAGTAACTATTGATCTTTTGTCAGGAGCTTCTCCTACATGATAGTTAGCGGTTCCAGCACTGTCAACACGGCAAATTTTAGGGTTTATTTTGTTTTGTAAAATACCTTCCGCCAAAGGAGAACGACAAATGTTCCCTAAGCATACCATTAATACTCTAATAGGCATTATACACTTAGTTTTTTGTTGATATCGTCAACGAATTTTCTAAATTGTTTGTCGGTAGTAACTAAATTATCAACTGTTTTACAAGCATGTAATACAGTAGCATGGTCTCTGTCTCCAATTTGGTTTCCTATATTAGATAAAGAAGCTTTTGTGTATTTTTTTGCAAAAAACATAGCTAGTTGTCTCGCTTGAACGATATGACGTTTTCTAGTTTTCGATTTTAGCGTCTCTGTATCAATTTGGAAATAGTCGGATACTACTTTTTGAATGTAATCAATTGAAATTTCACGTTTGATATTCTTGACAAATTTTTCAACCACTTGTTTAGCTAAATCAATAGTAACTTCTCTCTTGTTGAATGAAGATTGTGCTATTAATGAAATGATGGCACCTTCTAATTCACGAACATTAGACTTGATGTGCTTTGCAACATATTCTACTATTTCATCAGGCATAACAACACCATCTCTATATAAAATGTTTTTTAAGATAGAAATTCTTGTTTCATAATCAGGCTGATGTAATTCGGCTGACAATCCCCATTTGAAGCGAGATAATAAACGCTGCTCAATATCTTGCATGTCTACAGGTGCCTTGTCTGAAGTTAAAATTACTTGCTTGCCATTTTGGTGCAAATAATTGAAAATGTGGAAAAAAACATCTTGTGTTCCAGCTTTTCCAGATAAAAATTGAACATCGTCAATAATTAAAACGTCAATTAGTTGGTAAAAATGAATAAAATCGTTTCTTGTATTTTTTTTAACAGATTCTATATATTGTTGAGTAAAAATTTCGGCAGAAATGTACAGAACAGTTTTTTCTGGAAATTTATCTTTAATTTCTACCCCAATAGCATGTGCTAAATGGGTTTTTCCTAAACCAACTCCTCCGAAAATTAAAAGTGGATTGAAAGAAGTGCCTCCAGGTTTATTAGCTACTGCCATACCAGCACTTCTAGCTAAGCGATTGGAGTCACCTTCTAGAAAATTGTCAAAACTATAATTAGAATTTAATTGGGATTCGATTTTTACATTTCTAATCCCTGGAATGATAAATGGATTTTTTAATTCTGGATTTTTATTAACGATCGGAACGTCTATTTCTTGAGTTTTAACAGAAGAACGCTGCGAACTTGGAATTTGCTCTGTGAAAGGTAATTTATTTCCAAAAGTGTTTTCCATTTTAATTTTGTACACTAACTTTGCTTGGTTGCCCAGTTCTTTTGTTAATGCTGTTTTTAAGATGGTCACATAATGTTCTTCCAGCCATTCATAGAAAAATTTACTAGGAACCTGAATATGTAGGGCATTGTCTTCTGTAAGATTAATTGCCATGATAGGTTCAAACCAAGTTTTGAAAGCTTGCTCTTGAATATTATCTTTTATAAAAGACAGGCAATTAGACCATACAGATTTCGCTGTTTTATTCATATTCGTTCTGTTTTTTTAGTTGTCGATTCTTAATTCAGGTGGAGATGTAACAATGTTAAAAAAACTTTAATTTTTAACATTGATTAGGAAGGCAAATATGTGAACAAAATTCTGTAAAAAAAAATTACAGGGTACTTGATTTTTAAAAAAAAATGTTGTAAAAGCTAAATAAGGGCTTCACAGAGGTTGAAAAAAAAACTATTTGAAATATTTTTGTAAAATATTGAAAATCAATTTAATGTAAAATAATTGTTAATAAAAATTTAAGAATGAAAGAGTATCAATTTCAAGTAAGAGTTCGTTATGCAGAGACCGATCAAATGGGGGTAGTGTATCATGGAAATTATGCCCAGTATTTTGAAATGGGACGTGTAGAATGGTTAAGAAATTTAGGGATTTCTTATAAGTGGATGGAAGACAATGGAGTAATGTTGCCAGTAGTGTCTTTGCAGATGAATTATAAAAAGCCAGCTCGTTATGATGACTTATTAACAGTTAAAACTATTTTTAAAAGTCAAACTTCGGTTAAAATTGAATTTGATTATGAAATTTATAATGAAAGAGAGGAGTTGTTAACAACGGGTTATTCTATGTTAGTTTTTGTTGATATGAAATCAGGTAAGCCAATTGCGCCACCTACTTATATAACTGAAAAGTTAGTGGGTTTATAAGTCGATTTTTTGAATAGTTACTTCATAAAGATGATTGAAAATGTCGAATACCTGTTCGGCATTTTTTTTTCGTGTGGCAATTTCAATTTGACAATCTAATTCTAATTTTTGATTGATAATATCTATGTTTTTTTCTTTAATTACTCGCATTACTTTATTCATATTCTTGTAATCAAATGTTAATAAAAAATGTCTGTCAATTGTTTTCTCAACAATAATGGCTTCTTCTAAGGTCATTTGTGCAGCAGTTTTATAGGCCGAAATTAATCCGCCAACACCAAGTTTAATTCCACCAAAATAACGAACTACAACAATTAATATGTTGGTAACATCGAAGGATTGGATTTGGCCATAAATAGGCATACCAGCGCTATTGTTTGGTTCACCATCATCATTTGCTCTAAATCGTATAGTTTCCGTTCCAAGTTGATATGCATAACACCAATGTCGAGCAGAAAAGTGCTCTTTTTTTAGCAATTCTAAATGATGTTTTACTTCGTCCTCGTGTTGAATTGGGTAAGCAAAACCAATAAATTTACTGTTTTTTTCTTTGTACAAGATGTCTGTTACAGCCTTTTCTATGGTATGATAAGTGTCTTTCAATTGAATATATCTTTCAAAACGGTTGTTTAAAGTGCAAATATTCAAAAATTAGATTCGATTAAACAAATCGGTCACTTCTTCTTTTCCTACTTGTAAATGCCAAGTCTGAAGCTCTAGTTTTTTTGCTGCTTCAATATTTTCTAATTTATCATCTACAAATAATGTTTTTTTGGGAGTCAAATTATGATTGTTTATAACGAACTTAAACGCATTTTCATCAGGCTTTCTAAAGCCAAATTCAAAAGAAAAATAAACTTTTTCGAAGCAACCATAAAATTCGCGAGCAAAGGACATTCCTACTTGATGTTCAAATTTTTCAATATGCGTGGCATCAGTATTACTGAGTAAAAAAAGTTTGTATTTAGAACTTAGCATTTGTAAAAATTCTAGTCTTTTTAGAGGAAAATCTAAAAGTATAGCATTCCAAGCAGATCGAATGTCAACTAATTCAGCATTGGGAATGAAATTTTGAATACCTGTCATAAAAGTAAATTCATCAATCTTCCCAATTTCATATTTTTGGTTCAATTGATGTAATTCTTCATTCCATTCTTTAAGTCCTAACTCTTTTAGAGCCCTAGGGGTGGCATCGTGGTCTAAGTTGATGAATACATCTCCAAAATCAAAAATAATAGCTTCAATCATATGTTCCTGTAAATTTTTAGTTGATCCTTTTCAATCAGAGATTCTGTTTTACTTTGAAATAGAAAATCAGGTGATTTGATTCCATTTATTAGGTATGAATTGCCAATAAACACTCTTGCTTCATCCCACAAATTTTCATTAATAAATGAAGATAAGGTTCTTGCACCACCTTCAATTATAACGGATTGTATGTTATAATCATATAGTTTTTTAAGTATTTCGTAAATTGTGTCATTACCAAAGATACGATTTTCATAAATACAATTTTCAGAATTATCCTTTTTTTTACCTGCAGTTAATATAATTGTGGGTTGCTTTTGATTTTTTACAAAATACGTTTCATCTATTGAATTGTTTTTATCAATAATAATTCTGATAGGATTTTTTCCTTTCCAGTCTCTTGCGTTTAGGGTAGGATTGTCCTCTAGAACTGTATTGGTTCCCACTAATATTGCTTGTTCTTCCGTACGCCACTTGTGAACTAATTGCCTTGAGTAGACATTAGTTAGCCAAATGGGTTCTTTTTTTTCTTTTTGTAAAGGAGCTATGAAACCGTCTTTACTTTCGGCCCATTTTAATATAATATAAGGACGTTTTTGAGTGTGAAAAGTGAAAAATCTTCGATTTAATTCCTTGCATTCGGACTCCAAAACACCAACTATCACTTTTTTACCAGCTTCTTCTAAACGCTTAATCCCTTTGCCAGCTACTTCTGAAAAAGGGTCAATCGTTCCAATTACAACCTGCGGTATTTCATGTTCAATAATGAGATTACAACATGGTGGTGTTTTACCATAATGGCTACATGGTTCTAAGCTTACATAAATGGTAGCCTCTTTTAGTAACGATTTGTCATCAACTGATGCCACTGCATGTACTTCCGCATGAGGTTCTCCAGCTTTTCTATGCCATCCTTCTCCAATTATTTTTCCATGGTGAACGATTACACTTCCTACTAAAGGATTAGGATAAGTTTGCCCTAAGCCATTTTTAGCCAATTGAATGCAGCGATTCATGTAAAATTCGTGTGTGTTCATTTCACAAAATTAGTACTTTTACACTTTATTTCATCTCATGAATTATACAATACGAAAAATTGAATCAAAAGATAATGCCGCTATGGCTAAAATCATACGGACTGTTTTCCATGAATTAGACGCTCCAAAAGAAGGAACAGCTTATGCAGATCCTATACTAGATACATTGTCTAAAGTTTATGTTCGTCCGAATGAAATTTATTTTGTGGTAGAAGTTGATGGGGAAGTTTTAGGTGGTTCAGGTATTGCTCCTTTGTTAGATGAAGATTCATCTTTTTGTGAATTACAAAAAATGTATTTTGCACCTGCTCTTCGTGGTAAAGGTATTGCTCAAATTCTGATTCAACAGTGTTTAACTTTTGCTCAAGAAGTTGGATTTAAGGCTTGTTATTTGGAAACACTTCCTTTTATGAAAGCGGCACAAAAGTTGTATTTGAAAGCAGGTTTTCAATATATTTCTTCTCCTCTAGGGAGTACGGGTCATGGGAGTTGTGATGTTTTTATGTTGAAAAAACTGGTGTAATATGAAAATAAGAGAGTTAAAGAACTATTTTTTTTCAATGCTAGAAGGAATTTACGAACCCGCTGAATTGGATTCTATTTTTTATATACTTACATCCTATTTGTATGGTTTAAAGCGAATTGATGTTTCGCTTCATCCTGAATTTGAAATTTCCTTACATGAGATGGAACGTTGGAATTCTATTCTTATCGACTTAAAGAATGAAAAACCTATACAGTATATAACTGGAGAAGCTTGGTTTTATGGATTAAGACTGGAAGTGAATCAGGCAACTTTAATTCCTCGACCTGAAACAGAAGAATTGGTTGAATGGATTATTGAAAGTCAAACGAAAAATACTGAAAGTCAAACGTGTACGATTTTGGATGTAGGCACAGGTTCGGGGTGTATTCCCATAAGTTTAAAAGCAAACTTACCTGAAGCTAAAGTTTATGCCGTTGATGTATCTGATTCAGCTCTTGCAACTGCACGTAAAAATGCCATAGAAAATGACGTAGTTGTAGATTTTTTACAGGCAAATATTCTAAATGTTGGTGTTTTAGAATATTTTAAAAATTCTTTCATTGCTGATACGCTTTTTGATGTGATTGTGTCCAATCCTCCTTATGTACGACATTTGGAAAAGGTAGAAATTAAAAAAAATGTATTAGATTATGAGCCACATTTAGCTCTTTTTGTCGAAGATGATGATGCTTTACTTTTTTATCGCGTAATTGCAAAGTTAGCGTTGCAATTGCTTAAACCGGGAGGGTATCTTTTTTTTGAAATAAATCAGTATTTAGGTCCAGAAACAATAGCATTATTACGCAATTTAGGTTTTCATACCATTGAGCTTCGAAAAGATTTTGCTGGAAATGACCGAATGATTCGATGTTCAATACAATAAATGCTGCAAGTTTTCTTTAAATAATACTTACTCATAACGCAAGGCTTCAACAGGGTCTAGTTTTGAAGCTTTAATGGCAGGATACAATCCCGAAAAAATGGTAACAACTAGTGTTGTAATAAAGGCCGCAGTCATTGCCATCCAAGGCACGGTAAAGGAGAATCCAATTGCAATAGCAATACCAGAACCTAATAAAATTCCTAGTAGAATTCCAAGAAACCCTCCTAGTTGGCTAATGACAAATGTTTCTGTGAAAAATTGCCATGCAATTGTACTTCTTTTTGCACCTAACGATTTTCTAATTCCAATTTCTCTTGTGCGTTCAGAAACAGAAACAAGCATAATATTCATTAACGCTATTGACGAACCGAATATTGTTATAATTCCAATAACCCAAGCCGCTATACTTAATGTTTTGGTGTTTTCCATTATGCGTTGAATCAAGTCATCACTACGTTTAATACCAAAGTTTTCCTCTTCAATAGGGTTCAAACGGCGAACTTTTCGCATGGTTAAAGTAGCTTGGTCAACCGCTTCATTTAACAATGCTTCGTTATTGATTTTTACATCAATGTCATAATTGATATTAGGAGCAGAAAATATTGATCGAGCAATTTGAGCAGGAATCATAACTCTCAAATCTTGATTGTTACCAAAAGTAGCTCCTTTTTCTTTTAATAGACCAATAACTCTAAATTTAGCTCCTCGAATAGAAATGGTTTTGTCAATTGGATTAACACCATCAAATAGTCCTTTTTCAAAATTGGATCCCACTACACAAACATAATTGTTATTTGCTACATCAAAAGAATTTAGATTTCTACCTTTACTTAATTCGAGCCCTTTGTTAGGAATGTAATTGTCGTCAATTCCTAATACAGAAATTTCAGGATCTGTTTTTTTGTTTTCATATTTTACTTCTGCATTCGAAACGGCAGTGAAGGATACAGAAGTTGTTGTGAATGGAAAGTCGTATTTTTTTTGAAACTCTTTGGCTTGAGGATAACTGATGATTGGATTTACTTTTTCATTTGTATTGTTTCGGTTAATTTGTGAAGAGAAGTCGTATTGGCTTATTGAAAAAGTATTGGAACCCATCGATGCAAAATTTTTCAATAAAGTGTTGTCTAGTGCAGATACAACGGTTAAAATCCCCACTAAAGCCATAATTCCAATAGCAATAATGATCACGGTTAAAATAGTTCTTAACAGCTGCGTGCGAATAGAACTTAAAGCGATTTTTGTATTTTCTTTGAATAATCCAATCATATTTTATTTGTAGTATACTTGAACTTTTTGTTACACATTTTGTATAAAATGATTGAAGATAATGAAAATGAATATATAGAACTTGATTTGTAATTGATTTTTGCCATTGTCATTGAAATATATGATATTTGCATTTTAAAATTAATAATTGGCAAAATGCCTCATTGACCTATTGTTTTATGGCTCAAAAACCAAGTATACCTAAAGGAACCCGTGATTTTTCGTCGGCAGAAGTGGCGAAACGAAATTATATTTTTTCTATAATTAAATCGAATTTTGAAAAATTTGGTTTTCAACCTATTGAGACACCTACATTTGAAAATTCAGAAACGTTAATGGGAAAGTATGGAGAAGAAGGTGACCGATTGATTTTTAAGATTTTGAATTCAGGAGATTATTTAGATAAAGTTGATGAGCAAATTTTATTAGAAAAGAGTACTAAAAAAATAACACCTAAGATTTCTGAAAAAGCACTTCGTTATGATTTAACAGTACCTTTTGCACGTTATGTAGTGCAACATCAAAATGAATTGGAGTTTCCTTTTAAGCGTTATCAGATTCAACCCGTTTGGCGTGCTGATCGTCCTCAAAAAGGCCGATTTAGAGAGTTCTATCAATGTGATGCAGATGTGGTTGGAAGTAATTCGCTTTGGCAAGAAGTGGAATTAGTACAATTATACGATACTGTTTTTACCCAATTGGGTTTAAAAGGGGTAACGATTAAAATCAATAACAGGAAAATCTTATCAGGTATAGCTGAAGTTATTGGTGCATCAGATAAATTGATTGATTTTACTGTAGCCTTAGATAAATTAGATAAAATAGGCGAGGAGGGTGTGAAAAAGGAAATGTTTGAAAAAGGAATTACCTCTGAAGCTATTGGAAAAGTGCAAACGTTGTTTAATTTTACTGGAACAATTACTGAGAAAATAGAAAAATTAGCCAATTTGCTAAATTCTTCAGAAGAAGGAACAAAAGGTGTAGAGGAATTGCAATTCATTTGTAATGCTATTGATACTCTAGGATTGCAATCAGCAAATTTTGATTTAGATGTTACGTTAGCTCGTGGATTAAATTATTATACGGGGGCTATTTTTGAAGTAGCTGCACCTGCTGGAGTGGCCATGGGTTCTATTGGAGGAGGTGGAAGATATGATGATTTGACGGGTATTTTCGGGTTGAGAAACATGAGCGGTGTAGGCATTTCTTTTGGCTTAGATCGGATTTATCTTGTTATAGAGGAACTTGGGTTATTCCCTGAAACCGTTACCACAAAACCACAAGCCTTATTTATTAATTTCGGTGATAAAGAAGCATTGTATGCTATGCAAGCTATGTCACAATTGAGAGCAGCGGGTGTTCGAGTGGAATTGTTTCCAGATAAAGCAAAATTAGATAAGCAATTTAAATATGCAGAAAAGAAAGGCATTCCTTTTGTTATTTTTGTAGGTGATGAAGAAATTGCAAATCACACATTTAAATTGAAAAACAATCATACAAGAGAAGAACAAATCGTTCATTTAGCAGCTTTAACAGCTGTATTACAATAAATAAAAAAGTATTAATAATCAACACATAGGCTGATTATTTCGGTCTATGTGTTTTTTTTATAATATATGAATAAGTATTTTAAAGAGTTTCGGTATAATTTTAAATTAGCCTTGCCAGTTATTGCTGGTATGGTAGGACATACCTTAGTTAGTGTAGTTGATAATGTTATAGTGGGGCAATTGGGATCTACAGAATTAGCAGCGGTTTCCCTGGGGAATAGCTTTATTTTCATAGGCATGTCATTTGGTATTGGTTTTTCAACTGCAATTACGCCAATCATTGCAGAATATGACGCTCAAAGAGATACAGAAAAGGGTAGAACGGCATTTCAAAATGGATTAATTTTATGTACCATATTAGGTTTTGCACTATTCTTTTTTCTTTTTATGGCTAAACCTCTCTTAGCCTATATGAATCAACCTACGGAAGTAGTTAAATTGGCACGTCCGTTTTTAGATATTGTTGGTTTTTCCCTAGTTCCATTAGTAGTTTTTCAGGCCTATAAACAATTTGCAGACGGAATGAGTGAAACTAGCTATTCTATGTATGCAACAATCATTGGGAATATCATAAATATAGTTTTGAATATAGTTTTGGTTTTTGGATTATTTGGCTTTCCAAAATTAGGTATTGTTGGCTCAGCTATTGGTACATTGGTGGCGCGTATTTTTATGGTGTTGTATATGCACTATATTTTAAGTAAGAAAGAAAAATTTAAGCCTTATTTTAAAGCGTTTGGTTGGCAGTCATTTGAAAGAAAGATGACCAAAAAAATTATTGAGTTAGGTGTTCCTTCTTCTATGCAAATGTTTTTTGAAGTTGCTTTATTTACGGGTGCAATTTGGTTATCGGGGATGATTGGTACAACTAGTCAAGCAGCGAATCAAATTGCCTTAAGTTTAGCTTCATTGACCTTTATGTTTGCTATGGGGTTAAGTGTAACAGCTATGGTGCGAGTGGCTAATCAAAAAGGATTGGATGATTATCCTAAATTAAATGTCGTAGCACATTCAATTTTTTTAATGGCAATTATTATAGAACTAATTTTTGCAGCATTATTTTTGGTATTTAATGAGTTTTTACCCAAACAATTTGTAAATGTAGAACTTGGGCAACAAGTAAAGGATACCATTGAAGTTATTCATATTGCTTCAAAATTATTGATTGTAGCGGCCTTTTTTCAATTATTTGATGGGATGCAAGTTGTAGTTTTAGGTGCCCTGCGAGGTATGCAAGATGTGCGAATTCCAGCCGTTATCACTTTTATTGCATATTGGGTAATTGGCTTTCCTGTTTCAATTTATTTAGGACTATTTACCTCTTTGAAAGCAGTTGGAATTTGGTTTGGCTTGTTGGCTGGATTAGCAACGGCAGCCATTTTATTATATTTACGCTTTAAATATTTGTTGAGAAAAAGATTATAATGTATCTTACACCCCAATAATAAAAAATAAATGATTATGGAGTTACCTAAATTTTTACTTGGTGATAATACCGATTTTCCAGATGATATTTTTATTGTTCATTTGGATTATCCTCGATTTGTGATTAATCTTAAAGATGATTCAGTGGAGTTTTTGGAAGAATTAGAAGAAGAAGATGAAAGAGAAATAGAGTCTGAAATGGAGCATTTAATTACTTTAGCCGGAGAGTTTTATGACAGGGAAATGGAACGTTATGTAGAATAAATTAAACAATTATAAAAAAATGAAAAAATCTATTTACCAATTAGCTATTTTAATATTCACCTTGCTTTTAGTTTCATGTAAAAATAATGGCAATGATGAAATTTTAGACATAACAACAGATAAAACTTTAGCCATAGTAAAATTAAATTTGGAGGATTTAGAGAAAAAAATTCCATCTGATAAAATTTTAAATGACACTACTAAAACTAACTTTTCTAAAAAAAATAAAGAAAAAGCAGAGTTATTTTTTGATGCAGAAAAGAATGGAATTGATATTGAGAAACCATTATTTGTTTTAGTAGATTCAGATAAAAATAGTTTGATTTCTTCTTTTGTTTTATGGCTTTCAGATAAGGACTTATTTCAAAAAAACTTTTCAAAGATTACTGAAAAGACAGTTAAAATAGATGGTAAAAATTATCTCTATGTGGGCGATAAGTTAATAGGAAGTGTTAAAGATGATATGTTAATTATGTCTGCCTCAATGGATAATCCAATAACATCTTTGTATGGAGGATATTCATCTGGTCCTCAAAATGTTTCTGAAACTTTTTATAAAGATTTTTGGTTGAGAAAGAAAATTGAAAATGAAGATGTTGAAGAACAAATAGATCAAGCATTGAAGAAGGATATGGATATGAGTACTTGGTTGAATATTCAGGGTTTTGCTTCTTTGGCTTCAAAAGGATATATTGAAACATTAGCGATTAATAAATTATTAATTGGTTCAAGTATAGGAATGAATTTGAATTTTGAAGCAGGTCAAATTGTTTTAAATACTGAGACATATTTCAATGAAGAAATGAAAAAAATTGTTGATAAATATTACAAGGATAAAGGAATTAATTATGATATTCTTAAATCTGTTGATATTGATAAAGCTAAATCATATTTGATTGGTTACTTCAGTTTAGATTTTCTTAAATACTTTATTAAAGAAGCTGGTTTTGAGGCTACAATTAATAACGTTTTAGCTTCTAGAGATATTTCTGTAGACGATATTGTGAATGGTTTTACGGGCGATTATGCTTTTATAACTTATGGTGATATTAAAAAGCAAGTTTATAATGAATATTTTGATTACACTTATGAACAAGTAACGCCTAATTATGCTTTAGTTTTCGGTAAAAATGGAACCAAAGGAACTAAAATAGTCGACCAATTTAGAAATGATTTTAGCTTGAAAGACAATATTTTCTATACAAATAAAGATTTATTTGTAATGGGAAATGACCCTAAGACATTTGATTTATTACAAAATAAAAAGACAGCAATAAATAAAAAATTAGAAAAAAAATCGGGTATTACAACTTATTCTTGGAGTAATGGTGCAGATTTTAATGTTGCAATGTTAAGAGGGAAATCACCTAGTAAAGCTAAAATAGTTAACATCATTTCTGAGTCTAAAATGGATAATGGCAATACAACAAGTAAAATAGTAGTTACATTAGACAAGAAAGATAAAAATGCATTGGTTTATTTAATGGGTTATGAATAGTATTTCGATACAAAACTTATATCCAAAATATTTTATACCAAAGAATGAACATGAAGTTTCATCTATTTGGAATAAAAAGATAACTTTTAAAAAGGGCGATAGTTATTTAATTATCGCTCCTTCAGGAAGTGGAAAATCAACTTTGGCAAGTGCATTGTTAGGGAATCATTTTCAATATGAAGGGACTGTTTTTTACGATGATAAGGATTTAAAGAAGATGTCTTTAGAACAAATTGTAGCACACAGAAGAAATGGTATTCAATTGCTTTTTCAAGATGTGCGTTTAATTCCTGAATTGACTTTGAAAGAAAATATTTTCCTTCGAGTTTTTAATGTTAAAAATCAACCTTTTTTATCTTTTTTAGAGCAATATTCGAAACGACTTGGTATTTTTGACTTACTAGATAAAAAAGCAATGAATTGTTCTTATGGAGAGCGGCAGCGGGCTGCTATAGTAAGAAGTTTAATTCATCCATCCGATTTTTTACTTTTTGACGAATGTTTCAGTCATTTAGATCAAGATAATAAAAGACAAGCATTTCAATTAATACATGAAGTAGCAAATGAATTTCAAAAAGCTGTTTTGTTTTTTGAGTTGAACGATTTTCCTTTTGAACATAATTATCAAATTTTACATTTATAAAAGCTTTTTTTCTGTTTTATACAGTATACTTTAACCTAGAAAACAAATAAAAAATGAAAAAAAGTATTTTCAAATCACTGTTTTTATACCTTGGGCTATTTCTATCCTTTTTATTAATGTTAAGTTGCATTCAATTGTATTTTAATGCTAATGATCTATTAGGGAAAAAGAATAGTGAGTCTAATTATTGGTTAACCTTATCGAAGACCATTACACCAGATAATATTGGTAGAAAAGAATTATTGGGATTTTCATCTAGTAACATTAAAGAAATACAAACGTGGAAAGGTGTAAAAAAAGTTTTTCCAATTTATTCTAATGATTTTAAAGTTTCAGCAGATGGAGGGTCTTTTATTCCTTTTTATACCGATATGTATTTGGAAGCAATAGATAATGAAGCTATTGATGTAGCTGATTTATCGGAATTTCAAGTAAAAGACAATACGATACCAATTATTATTTCTAGAGAATATTTAAACCTTTATAATTATGGTTTTGCTTTGAATCAAGGATTACCACAAATTACTGAGGATTTTGCTAAAAAAATAGAAGTCAATATTAATTTAACACTGAAGGAGAAAAATTTAAAATACAAAGGTAAATTAATTGGATTATCCGATAGAATACATTCAGTATTAGTACCCAAAAATTTTTTAGATTCCTTGAATACTACACAAGTTAAGTTTACTCATGCTGAGAAAGTTTATTCTAGGGTTTTGATTAAAGTTAACGATGCATCAGATGAAGAATTGATTAGCAAAATGAATGGAAAGGGATATGAATCTAATCAAGAATCTTTACGTTCAGCTAAAATTAAAGGGAAGTTGTTTTTGGTACTTCAGGCTATTGCATTAATTGGATTGTTTATCTTTTTATTATGCATGTTCATGATTCTTAACACGATAAAGATTCAGTTTTTAGAACAAAAAGAGGCGGTTTCAATTAAGTATACCTTAGGTTATTCTCCTAGGGCAATGGTTAATCAAATTAGTAAAAAATTTAGTATTTATGTTTTTATTACTGTTTTACTATGTTTGATTGTTTTGTCAATTTTCCAATATTATTTTTCTAATGCTGCTATTACTAATCAAATGTTGTCGAACTTTATTGTTAAGGAGATTTGGTTTAGTTTAATAATTGTCCCTTTATTCGTCTATTTAGTTGTTAAAACAATTATATATAGATGGTTGATTTCTTCTTGGAATTTTTAAATAGAAAGTAAAGAAAAAACTGCCCAATAAACATTTTATTTTTGGGCAGTTTTTTAAGAAACTTAATTCATATTTAATTGATAACTAAGTTAATTTTTCCCCAAAGTTCATTGTCAAATCCAGACATAGCAAAGTTACTTGAATCTGCGGCATCACCCATTCGGATAATAACTAACTTTTTACTAGGAACAACATATATTTTTTGATCATTTTTACCTAATGCACAGAACATGTCAGTGGGTGCATTAGGAATTAAACTTCCGTTAAATGTTAGTTGTGACTGTGGCATATGATAAGAACTTTCCCCATTAATCCACCATAAATAACCGTAGGCTAAATTGATATTTTGAGAAGTATGGGTTGCAGTGTTAAAATAATTTGAATTGATAATAGTTGTTCCATCCCATTTTCCATTGGCTAAGGCTAATAATCCAAATCTTGCCATACTTCTAGTGTTACTCCAAAAAATGCTATTGCTATATTGTTGTAACCACGTGCCAGACATACCAATTTTATCTCTCAATTTGGTATTAAAATAATTAGACCACGACTGTCCTGAGGCTTGAGCTACCACATCTTGTAATTTTACATACACGTTATCGTATGCCCAACGTGTTCCTGCGTCTGCTTTATAAACCAAACAACCTGGAGAAACACAGTCATTAATTGTTTCATCTGTGCTATTGTTATACGCATCATCTAATCCTGATGTCATAGTTAATAAATGCTTGCAAGTAATTAGATTTTCCTTTGCCAAAGTTTCAGAAGTCCACCCAGTTCCGATATATGAAGAAACTTTGTTGTTTATGTTAATTAATCCTTCTTGTTCTGCAATTCCTGTTACTGTAGAAGTTAATGTTTTTCCAGCACTTGCCCAATACCAAGGTGTAGTAGCGGTATGTGTACCAAAATATTTTTCAAGTACAATTTTACCATTGTGAAGCACCATAAAACTTTTACTATTTTTTAATTCTAGATAGTCGTATAGCTGTTGAATATTATTAGTATTCCAACCTAAACTTTCAGGAGTTTTAGTAGCCCAAGTATCTGAACCGATTGGTGGAAAATACATTGCTTCTTCAGTTGTTGAATTAGAACTGTTATTTTCGTCATTACTACAAGATAAAGCGAGAAATGATAAGGTTGCTAATAGTAGATTTTTTAAATTCATTTGTCATTTGTTTTCCTTTTAGACAACATTTATTTATTAAGGTTTAATAAGAATTACATTTTTTTTGCTTCTTCCCAAAATACATCCATTTCAGCTAATGTCATTTCGCTTAAAGATTTTCCAATTTCTGTTGCTTTTGATTCTAAATATTGAAAACGCTTTATGAATTTTTTATTGGTTCGTTCTAATGCATTTTCTGGATTTATTTTTAGAAATCGCGCATAATTAATCATAGAAAATAAAACATCTCCAAATTCAGCTTCTATTTGGTCGTGGTTGTTAAGTTGAACTTCTACTTGAAATTCATTTAATTCTTCTATGACTTTTTCCCATACTTGTTCTGGTTTTTCCCAATCAAAGCCTACCCCTTTGACTTTTTCTTGAATACGACTTGCTTTTACTAGTGCGGGTAAACTTTTTGGAACGCCTTCTAAAACAGATTTTTTGCCTTCTCTTAATTTTAACTTTTCCCAGTTTTGCTTTACTTCTTCTTCATTATTTACTACTACATCACCATAAATATGTGGATGTCTGTTAATTAGTTTGTCACAAATTCCATTAGCTACTTCTGCAATATCAAAATCACCCGTTTCACTACCTATTTTAGAATAGAAAACAATATGAAGTAATAAATCCCCTAGTTCTTTTTTTACTTCATTTAAATCTTGATCTAAAATAGCATCGCCTAATTCATAGGTTTCTTCAATAGTTAAGTGGCGTAAACTTTCTAAAGTTTGTTTTTTATCCCAAGGACATTTTTCGCGTAAATCGTCCATGATATCTAAGAGCCTATTAAAAGCAGCTAATTGTTGTTCTCTTGAATTATGCATAAAAGAAGTTTTTGTTGAAATCAAATTTAATTTATTTATACAAAAAAACCCCGCTATTGCGGGGTTTTTTGGTTATTTAAAATTCTTTTATTAGAATTTGTATGTTAAACCAAATTTAGCAGTTGTAAAGAAATTATCAAATACATTTACATTTGCATTAAATTCTGATACATTCTTAGCACCATCCCATTTTGTAGAGTTGTAAGATAAGATGTCAGTTAATCCAAAGTTAATAGCAAAACTTTCTGAAACGAAATAGTTAATTCCTAAACTAGCACCAGCATTAAATCCAGAATATTTAGCATCAGCTAAACCTGCTTTACCTGAAGTCATACCTAAACCTGCTTCAGCATAAGTTTTGAATCTTTGTCCTAAATCTAAGAAGTAGTAACGTCCAAATACACCTGCATCAAAGTTTGAATTTTTGTCAGTTTCAGTTCCAGCAGTTTTTTCTTTGAAAGAACCAATTCCTAATTCTACTCCTACTGCAA
Organism: uncultured Flavobacterium sp.; assembly: GCA_964398425.1. Lineage (GTDB taxonomy): Bacteria > Bacteroidota > Bacteroidia > Flavobacteriales > Flavobacteriaceae > Flavobacterium. Next base: position 583 of record CAYNNB010000039.1, on the reverse strand, counting down.
ATTTGTCACTTAAGAAATAACCAACTTTAGGGTTGAATTCAAAGTTGTTTGTTTTAACTTCAGTGTTTTTGTCATTTGTAGAGTTTAACATTAAGTTACCTTCAACAATAACATTACCTTTTGAAAAACCAAATCCTTTTGATTCTTCTTGTGCGTTAGCAAAAGTAAAAGCTACTAAAGCTACAGCAGATAATAAAACTTTTTTCATACTTAATTTAATTTTAAAGTTATGGAGCAAAGATATATTGTTTTTTCAATATAAAATGCAAAAAAAACAGACTTGTTAACAATTTTTTCAACAAAAAAACGTAAGTTATTTGATTTTCAGAATGTTACAAGCTACTTGTTTTTTCTGCTATTTTGTGAAAATTAACATTTTTAGCTTGAAAGTTATTAACAAAATGTTGAAAACTCATTTCTGGTTTGTGTTTGCAAAGCAAGTGCAAATTATAATATAAAAGTATTCCTTTTTTAATTATCAAAAATGTCAAAATAAAAAAAAACACTTCAAATGAAGTGTTTTAAAAGTTGTGGGCGATGAGGGGTTCGAACCCCCGACCCCCTCGGTGTAAACGAGGTGCTC
>CAYNNB010000038.1:0-22159 GCA_964398425.1 uncultured Flavobacterium sp. | reverse complement strand
TAGAAGGTTTTGAAATTGGAGATACTGTTGCTGATTTCGAAAATCCAGAAGCATTACAATCTATTGCTATCGATGAGCCAACAATGAGTATGTTGTTTACCATCAACGACTCACCTTTCTTTGGTAAAGAAGGTAAATTTGTGACTTCTCGTCACGTAAAAGAGCGTTTAGAAAAAGAATTAGAGAAAAACTTAGCATTACGTGTTAACGAAACCGATTCTGCAGATAAATTCTTAGTATTTGGTCGTGGGGTATTACACTTATCAGTACTAATTGAAACCATGCGTAGAGAAGGGTATGAGTTACAAATTGGTCAACCACAAGTTATCATTAAAGAAATTAATGGTCAAAAATGTGAACCAATTGAAGAATTAACAATCGACTTACCAGAAAACGTTTCAGGTAAAGCAGTGGAATTCGTAACGGTTCGTAAAGGAGAAATGTTATCTATGGAACCAAAAGGTGATCGTATGATTATTAAATTCAACATTCCTTCACGTGGTATCATCGGTTTACGTAACCAGTTGTTAACGGCAACAGCAGGTGAAGCTATTATGGCACACCGTTTCTTGGAGTATCAACCATTCAAAGGTGAAATTCCAGGTCGTATCAATGGTTCATTAATTTGTATGGAAAACGGAAAAGCCATTCCTTATTCAATCAATAAATTACAAGATAGAGGTAAATTCTTCGTAGATCCTAACGAAGATGTATACGAAGGTCAGGTTGTGGGTGAAAACTCAAGAGGTGACGATATGGTAATCAACATCACAAAGACGAAACAGTTGACAAACTTCCGTTCGGCAGGTGCTGATGATAAAACTAGAATTACACCAGCAATCAAATTCTCATTAGAGGAAGCGTTAGAATACATCCAAAAAGATGAGTACGTTGAAGTGACGCCAAAATCATTACGTTTACGTAAAATTTACTTGAACGAAAACGATAGAAAACGTTTCAAAATAGAGTAATCAAATTACTTTAAATAGAAATTTTGTTAAGCTGAATTTATTTCAGCTTCTAAATAGAATCTAAGCCAATTATTCGAAATATATTTTCGTTTAATTGGTTTTTTTTGTAGCACAACATTCATTTTCAAAACATGTACTCTCGGGCTATCCGCAGTACATGGTACTTTGCTACTATCCCGGCTATAATTGAAGTTTCGTTTTTCATAACTAATACATTTCTATTTAATTTAAAGTAGGAGTACAATGTTTCTAATATTACTGCTACCTTTGCAAAAAACAGAATATGGAAATTAAATTACAACACGGCTTCGATCGTTTGCTTTTCGGAATGACACAAAAATACGTGGAAACCTTATACGGTAAGCCTAATCGCGTAATAAAAGACGAAGAAGACAATATTATTTATGTCTATAACCAAGAGAAAATGAAGTTGACCTTTTATGCCGATGAAGATTTTCGTTTGGGATATATTACCACTTCTAATCCTACCGCAACTTTGTTAGGTTCAAAAGCACTTCAAACAGAATGGGATTTGGTACAAGGGACTTTAGCTTTAAATAAAATTGACAAATACGACCAACACGAAGAAGATGGTGTTCAAATTTATTTTAACGAAGAAAATTGGTTGATGCTATATGTAGATTATAATGAAGTAGTAAAAATTGAAATTGGTGCTATTATTAATGATAAAGATGAATTCAATTGGAAATTCAATGAATAAAGAAAGCCTCTTTAACAGAGGCTTTTTTATTGTTATTTGTTGATTCCTAATAATTCAACTTCAAAGATTAAGTCAGCATTTGGAGGAATTACCCCACCAGCACCTCTTTCACCATATGCTAAGTTTGAAGGAATTAAGAATTTATATTTAGCACCTTCTTTCATTAATTGCACACCTTCTGTCCAACCTTTGATTACTTGGTTTAAACCAAAGCTAATTGGTTCTCCACGTTGTACGCTGCTGTCAAAAACTTTTCCGTCTAATAACATTCCAGTGTAATGTACTTTTACATTACTAGTTGCTGTTGGTTGAGCACCAGTTCCTTCTTGTAAAACAATATATTTTAATCCTGAAGCAGTAGTAGTAGCATTAGCAAATTCTTGCATTACTTTAGCTTTTAAAGCTGCATCCGCTTTTTCTTTTTCTTCTTTTTCTTTTTTCTCTAAAGCTTCTTTATTTTTAAAATAGTCACCAAATACTTTTACAGCATCAAAAGCTTTAGCTTCTTTACCCACTTTTAAAATAACTATTTTGTCAATTAAATCATTTTGAGCAATAGCATCCACTACCGATTGTCCTTCAACCACATGTCCAAACACACTGTGTTTGTTATCTAACCAGGGCGTTTCTTTGTGTGTAATGAAAAATTGAGAACCATTTGTTTTTGGTCCGGCATTAGCCATTGATAAAATTCCAGCTTTATCATGTTTTAAACTTGGATCAAATTCATCTTTAAAAGAATATCCAGGACCCCCCGAACCATCCCCTTTAGGGTCACCACCTTGAATCATGAAGTTGGCAATAACACGGTGAAATTTAAGACCGTTGTAATAAGGTTTTCCTTTTAATTCTGCGGCAACAAATTCATTTTTACCTTCTGCTAAACTCACAAAATTGGCCACAGTAATTGGTGTTTTTTTGTATTCTAATTCTAAAGCAATTTTACCTTTTGTGGTATAGATTTCGGCATACATCCCCGGTTTTTTGCTATAATGAACAGGTTTTACTTCTTTCTTTTTTTGTGCAAAAGTAGTAGAAGCACAAAGTAATAATAAAACAATTGATTTAAGTTTCATAGTATTTAGTTTATTTATTTTTTTTCTAAAATTTCAATCACAAAATATAGGTTTGATTTTCCAGGAATAGATTGATATTGATTTTCTCCATATCCTAAATGATAAGGAATGTATAAAACCATTTTTTCACCAAAATTAATTAGGCTTAAACCTTCGGCAAATCCAGGAATTAAACCTTCTTTTTGACCATATTTGAAAGGGAATGCTTGGTATCCATTCATCTTTTTACGTTGTTCATCTACTTGACTAAATTCTTCCGCAACTTCTAAGTCGTTAGTGTCAAATAATGTGCCGTCTTCAAAATAGCCAGCATATTTAACATATACTTCACTTCCAATAGTTGGTTTTTTTACGTTTTTAGATGAGATTACTTTTGTAATTAACCCAGATTTAGATTTTATTCCACTTAATTTTGCTTGGTTCAGTATGATTATTTTTTCTTTTTTTACCAACGAATTTTTAGCTTCTTTCTCTTTTTGTAGTGTTAATTCTTTTTCGTAATAATCATTGAAAACTTTTACGGCATCGAATTTTTTCGCCTTAGCACCTTTTCTAGCTATTGTTACACTAATCATTTCATCCCCTTGAGCAATAGCATCAACGATGTCTTGTCCTTTAATTACTTCTCCAAAAATAGAATGAATTCCATCTAACCAAGGTGTTGCATTATGAGTAATAAAAAACTGAGACCCATTTGTGTTTGGTCCAGAATTAGCCATTGATAAAATTCCCGCTTTTGCATGTTTTAATTCGGGATGAAATTCATCTTTAATGACATATCCAGGGCCTCCTTGGCCTGTTCCATCAGGGTCGCCTCCTTGAATCATAAAATTAGCCTCCACCCTGTGAAAAGTGAGTCCGTCATAAAAATGAATACCTTTATATTTTGGATTTACATAAGTATTTTTTCCTTCAGCTAAAGTAATAAAGTTAGCTACTGTAAAAGGGGTTTTTTCATATTCCAAGCGTGCTGTGATTTCACCTTTTGAAGTTTCTATTATAGCATAGATACCATCAGGCAAGTTCTGATCAATTTCTTCTTTTTTTGTAGTACAAGAAAGAATAAGTAGTGAAAAAAGGCTAAATAATAGACTGATCTTTTTCATGTTAAGGTTTAAGGATTTTGAGTTTTTACTGAATTATCTTTTTTAATATCGTTTAGTGTTACAATACAAATGATGGGTTGGTTAGTGCCAATTTTATCATCATCGCCATGATAACCGTAAGCCATATGAGAAGTAAAGACAAATTTTATTTTATCACCTTTATGCATTAATTTAATTCCATGACGTAATCCTGTCATTATATTTTGTTTATCAACATAGTAGGTTTGAGGTTTCAACTCTTCTTTTGTGTAAATGATATTGCCATATAAATCGGTAATTTCATAGTCAAAATAGGCAATATCACCTCTTATTGGAGTTGTTGTTTCAGTGCTCTTTTCTTCGTAGGTGTACCAATACCCTTTTTCAGAAGCGATATAAGCATTAGTCGTATCTTTTTTTATGATTTTTGCGATAGCGTCTTCTTCTTTGGCGACTAATTTTTTATTTCTTTGAATAGATTCTTTCATGAAACTACCAGAAGAATGAGATACTGGTTTTCTAGCTTGTTGTTCAGAGCATGAGGCTATAACAAGTGTTAAGCAAGTTAATTTTATTAATTTATGTAATTGCATTTTTTATTATTTTTCAGTTGCTAAAATAGCAATAAATTTATTGATTGTTTCTTCTAAAGTATCAAAAGATTTTCCTCCAGCCGCGTTTACGTGTCCTCCGCCATTAAAATGTTTTCGAGCAAATTGATTGACATCAAATGTCCCTTGTGAACGAAATGATATTTTGATAATATTTTCTTCTTTTAATTCCGTAAAAAAGGCAGTAAAATCAATGTCTTTTATTGTTAAACCATAGTTTACAATACCTTCTGTATCTCCTTTTTCGTAGTGAAACTCATTTAAATCTTCTTGTGAGAGAGAAATGTAACTGGTATTATATTCGGGTAAAATACGCATGTTTTGCAAGGCACGTCCTAATAGCTGTAATCGATTGTAGTTGGAATTGTCGTATAAGTTAATGTAAATCTGAGTGTTATCTACTCCTTTATCAATTAGATCTGCAACAATGCGATGTGTTCTACCAGTGGTTCTAGGAAATCTAAAACCACCAGAATCAGTTGCTATTCCTGTATAGATACAAGTAGCCGCTTCTTTAGTGATTAAATTTTGATAATCCATTTGCTCAATTAAATCATAAATCATTTGACAAGTGGATCCATATTCAGTGCTTGAAAAAGTATAAGTAGCATAATTTTCGGGTTTTTCGTGGTGATCCACCATAACAAAAGTACTTTCTATTGTTTTAAGAATACTCTCCATTTGTTCACCCGTTCTGTGAAAAGCATTGAAATCCAATGTAAAAATTAAATCGCTTTGTCTTAATCTTTTGATAGCTTCTCCAACGTTAGTTCCTTCATAAATTAAAGTAGAATCTGTTCCAGGTAACCATTTTAAATAATCGGGAATCTCATTAGGAATCAAAACAACACAATTTGTATTGATTTGCTTTAAAACATGATAAAGTCCAAGTGTTGAACCCATCGCATCACCATCTACATTTCTGTGAGGAATTATAGTTATTTTGTTTGCTGCTTTTATTTGTTCTTTTAGCGCTATTATTTGTTGTTTTGATAAAGTCATTAATTTAAAAATTTAAATCCAAGAAAAACCGCTATTGTTCCGATTAATAAAGATGAAATAGTATATGTTATTGCTAAGGTATAGTTTTGATTTTGAATCAGTTGTAGATTCTCTAAGCTAAAAGTTGAAAAAGTGGTAAATCCTCCACAAAAACCAGTTATTAGAAGTAATTTTAAAGTTTCACTTTGTACATTATTTTTTAGTGTATAAGCAAAAAATAAGCCTATAAGAAAACATCCTAAACTATTAGCTATAAAGGTTGGCCAAGGGAAAAATGTAGTCTGGTATTTGTTGAAAAAGTAACTAATTAAGTAGCGAATTACGCTACCTATTCCTCCACCTAAAAGTACTAAAATGATATTTTTACTCATCGTTTTAAACTAAAATGTCCTTTAACAATTCTGCCATTGGTTAATTCCATAACAAACCAATAATCAGATGAAGGCATTATTTGACCGTTGTAAAGTCCGTTCCAACCATCGCCCGATGCTAGAATTTGTTGTAATAATTTACCGTAGCGATCAAAGATATAAATTCTACTGTTTTCCAGTCCTTTTTTATCCAAATTATCTATCCGCCAGCGTTCATTAAAACCATCTCCGTTAGGTGTGAAAAACTTTGGGTAGCTCAAGGCAAAAAATGAAATACTACTTAATCCACAACCATTTCGATCATTTACTGTAATTTGATATTCACCAGGTTCAGCTAAGTTGAAAATAGGGTTGGCTTGAAATAAGCCACCATCTAAAGCATATTCATAGTCTCCATTTCCTTGAACAAGAATTTGAGCAGTTAAGTTTTCTTCAAAATCATTGACCAATACTTCAGTGATAGTTGCTGCTTCTGATGAAGTTACGATAAAAGTTTTTGTATTAGTACATCCATTTGCGTCAGTGATAGTAACCGTATAACTTCCTGCAGTGGTAATCACAACAGAAGGAGAATTCAGAATAGGATTTGTGTTCCAGTTGTAAGCGGTATATCCTGATGGAGCAGTTAAGGTAATTGAGTTTCCGTAACACATACTAACTGATTCTGCGGTAAATACTTTATCAAAAACATTCACTTTTAAGGTAACAGGAATGTTTCCATAACAAGTTTGAATGTTTGTGACTCTGGCATAAATGATTTGCTGATATGGAATTGTTGTGGTGAAATTTGTTGCCAAAGGAGTTGTGCTGGTTGGGGAGTCAAAAAATGCGATTTGGAAACTAGTTGGTAAGCTTGTAAATAGGGTGTTTTGGATAGCTACCAAATTAAAAGTATCTAAACCGTCAAAATTCGTATCACATTGCACATAAAGGTCTTGATTGATATTTAAAGCTGGTGCTGCTTCGATTTGAATACTTCCGGTTAATGTGCAATTGGCATTAATTGTGATGTCAACACTAAAATCTCCTGCATGATTAATGTTATATATAGGATTAGTAGCACCAGGAATAGCTATTCCGTTTTCAAACCATTGGTAATTAGTTGCTCCAATTTCTGTAGCATTCACATTCAAGATTTCACTTGGGCAAAGTGGATTTCCAGTAGTTATTAATCTATTAGGGCCAAGATTTTTAGTTGCATTGAAACTACCCGCTCTTAAAAAAATGCCTGAATCATAACGAGCATTTCCTTCGTCTGCTATCACTAATTTAATATGATATAAAATTCCAGGTGTTACAGCGGCTTCAGCTGTTAATATTTTGGTTTGCCCATCAAAACTAGTTGGATAATTTCCACTATTAAAAGCATCAAAAAAGGCTTCATTAGCTGGCGGGCAAATTGTTCCGTTTCCTCTTACTGTGTTCACCCGTACAGGAGTAGTTGTGCCTGGAATGACGGCTAAATTTTGGTAAGAACTTCCTCCTACAGGTTTTAATAAAAAGGCAAATCCATCGGTATAGCTGCATTGATTTGGGCTAGGATTTGATAAATACTGTTCTGAAGCAAAAATATATTCGAAGCTTATTTGGGAGGTACTTGGTACAAAATCAAATTCTAGTACAGTTGCATTAAATGTATTAGACAGTCCTAGAGCAGTATTTAAATCAGAATCTCCCGTCCAATTCATTCCTGTTCCATCATCTGAAAAATTAGAATTTGGACCAACAGCAGAGCTTAATTTTCCTGTAGTTAAAAGTACTCCTTCTGCAAAGGGTAAGGCACTTCCATTAGCATTAAAATAGCCAAAACTAGTTTCTCCATTACTAAAATTACCTCCAGAGACTGATACATTTGAAATTTGAATACAACCACTGTTAACTAGTACATCCTGAACTAATTGCGTGGGAGTATAAGTATCATCTACCGTTATGTTTTGACTTTTTACAAAACCAAAAAACAAGAGAAAAAAAGGAAATATTGTTTTACTCATAGCATCTGCAAAGATACTATAAATCTCTTTTTTTAAGTGTTAAGTAAGACATAAAAATAAATAAGATTGTCCAAAATAAAACGATACCAACAAAAATGGGTTGTACCTGATAGTCTTTATCAAATGATGCACCTACGGTGTTTGAAACTGACTTTACAAAGTTAAGTCTCGTTAATGGTTCTACAATTAAATTTGACATTGATTCTAATGGTAAAACGTCTTTAATCCAATCAATAACAACAGTATCTTTATCTTTTGGGGTATATCCTAAAATATTGTATTTTAAAATGGCATGTCCCACATTTTCTCCTAAAAACCAAACAAATATAAATCCTAGTGTAAATGCTGAACGTTTAATTAATAAAGCTAAAAATAAACAAAAAGAAAAGAAAGCTACATGTTTTAAGAAATAAGCAAACAAATAAGACATATCCGAAAAAATAATGCCTAATTCGGTGTAAGAGGAATATTTTAAGCCAAGTACTAAACTTATTCCAAATACAAATAAAGTTGAAATACCTGAAAATAGTAAGATGGTATACAATTTAGAAAGTAAAAATTCTTTTTTAGACATTCCATCAATTAAGTTTTGTTTTAAGGTTCCATAACTAAATTCATTGGCTATCATAGAAACGATAATAACGGCTAAGAAAAGTTTAAACCAAGAAGCAAAATAGGTAGTGAAATGCCAAATGTAGGGGAAATTAAAGAAACCACTTTTTGCTGCTTCAAATTTGAAAAAACCAAAATCAAATTCGATTAGGGCAATACTAGTCAGTAAGAATAGAGATAAAAAATAAATAATGATTAAAATACGACTAGCTTTATTAAGCCAAATTTTTTGAAGTTCTATAGTTAGTAATCGTTTCATTTTAAGTAGGTTAATGTTAATTGGTTAGTTTTAAGAATTGTTCTTCTAAACTTGTTTTTCGCTTTAATAAATGAGTTAAAACGATATTGTGTTTAAATAGGTATTTATTGAGTTCTTTAGCTTCTAGAGGACTTTTTAAATACACTAATACTTTCCCGTCTTGAATTTCAACTTTTTCTACTTCCTTTAGTTTTGAAACGACTTCAATTAATGTTTCTATTTCATCTGCTTGCAATTCAAAAAAACCTTCATTAGATAGCATCTCGTCTACGGTTCCTTGATATAAGGTTACGCCATATCTAAGTACAATGACATGAGAGCATACTTTTTCAACTTCATCTAATAGGTGTGAAGCTAATAATATGGTTGTACCTTGATTAGCTATTACCTTAATTAAATCTCTAATTTGACGAATTCCTTGAGGATCTAGACCATTAGTAGGTTCATCTAAAATTAATATTTCAGGATCATTAAGTAAGGCTGAAGCAATCGCTAAACGTTGTTTCATACCTAAAGAAAAAGTTTGAAATTTACTATCTTTTCGGTCTAATAATCCAACTAAATCTAGTTTTTCATTTACTTTATCAAATGAGATATTTTTAATTTTACAAACCAGCTTCAAGTTTTCTTCTGCGGTCATGTATGGATAAAAATTAGGTCTTTCAATGATTGCTCCTACTTTTTTTAAAGCGTCATGTGTAGAAAGACTCCCATCGAACCATTCAAACTCTCCTGACGTTTTGTTTACTACATTTAATACAATGCCTAATGTGGTAGATTTTCCAGAACCATTAGGACCTAAAATACCATATACATTCCCTTTTTTTATTTCTAGCGATATATTATTTACCGCATGAACCTTTTTAAATTTTTTATGGAGGTTTGAAATTTTTAAAATTGTGTCCAAAGTGTCCGATTTTTGATTTAAACTATTGGACGAGAGGTTGAAATAAATGTTACACAATTATTTTAATTTCTTTTTTATAGAGATAGATATCTTTTGTATTCCTTTAGCTGCATGGTATTTTAATTTTTCTTGATGAATGAACCATCCGCCAATAGCACCTAAAATACTACCAATAGTAATTTCTAAAGCTCTAGTTTGTATGAGTTGGTTTGTTGGAAGTAAATTTGGATTTGTAGCTTCTGCCATTAAAAGTGTCATAGGAGTTATGAAAAAAACAGCTAAAGCATATTGTTTTATTATAACGATTTCAATGCAAAATTGAAGTATTATGATAGCTAAACAAATGCCCAATAGATTATCTAAGTAGGATAATAAAAACCAACTTAGTATTAAGCCAGTAAATGTTCCTAAAATTCGCTGAAAACTTCGTTGCCATATATGGTTTAATGTAGCACCTTGCATTACAGCAGCGCAAGAAATAGGGATCCAATAGGGGTTTTTAAAAGCTAGTATATGACCTAAATAGGTTGTGGCAAACATAAAAAAACCAAGTATTAATGCTTCGAGAAGTTGTATTTTTTTGTTTTTTCTAATTGTTTTTAATATTGTTTTTTTGTTTACCCAAAATAGATTAGGAGCCAAGAGGCAATATATTAAAGCTAATAAGCAAGAAAAAATAGTGCCCAAAGCCAATGTGCCAATTTTTTGAGGAATATCTTCAATAGAAAATCCTTGAAAAGAAGCCAAAGAAGCAATAAATAGGAAAAAAAAATTACCGGGCGGTTTTAGTTTATAATTAAGAGTAATCCAATGAATGGCAATAGCAAATAGGCCAAATGTAAGTGAAGAAATTAATGGATCAAAGCTAAATAATAACCCAACGGTAAAAGAGATAATATAACCGAAAGAGCAGGTGAGTAAGGTAATCATTCTTATGGTTGTGGAAGCATTTAATGGTAGATAAAGAATGACTGTTCCACTTATTGCGGCCAAGAATCCAAACGTGAATTGGTTAAAATACAAACCTAATAAAAGAGGTGAGCCCACACATAAGGAAGCTAACAAGGCTATATGCCATGGGCGTTCACTTTTTTTTATAGCTAACGCTTTTTTTAATTCTTCTTTTGCTTGAAGTTTCACAATTATTTCTTTTGAATAAAAGCGGTTATTTCTTCGGTTAATTGCATTGCATTAGATAGATTTGGGTCTTTGTAACTAGCCATATTTTCTTTTTTATCTCCTTCTATAATTTTGAAAATATGATTCATTTTATTAATAATGACTAGCTTAGCAGAAGGAACTGCTTGTGCTAATAATTTAGCATCTTCAACGCCTACTTGAATATCTTTATCTCCTTGAATAAGAAGTGTTGGTTTGTTCAGTTTTTTTAATTCTTGAGCAGGATCATATTTAAACCATGAAATCAAATAAGGTTGTACACTTTTTCTAAATAGTGATTGTAATAAAGGGTTTATCTTATCTACTGTTTTACCTACTTTTAAGCTGTCTATAATAGGAAAAGCAACGTCTTTTAACATTTGTGGTTGGTTGTTAAGTTGCTCTTTTAAAATGAGATCAGCTGATTTGCCTGCGCCCGCTAAAGATATAAATTGATCAGCTTCTTTGGCTGCTAACATACCTATTAAAGAGCCTTCACTGTGACCAATGACTACAATTCTTTTATATTTTTTATCTTGTTTTAATTGAAAAACCCATCCTTTGGCATCTTCAACTAAATCTTCAAAGCGTAAATCTTCTTCTCTTGTTAAGGCTTGTTGACTGGCCGCAATTCCTCTTTTATCATAACGTAATGTGGCAATACCATTTTTAGCTAAATCATGCGCTAAATTTTTTAATGAATTGTTTTCCATCGCCACGTTATTTCCATTTCGATCAGTGGGTCCTGACCCCGCAATAATTAGCGCCACTGTACCTTTTTTGAATGGAATAGGTGTGGTTAAAGTACCATGCAAGCTGCCACTTGCTATTTTAAGTGAAACTTCTGTTTCTAAAAAGGATGTTTTATTATTTTGGCTAAATGTCCATTCGAAAGTTAAGAATACTGAAATAAGTACTAAAATATAGGTTTTCATGAATTGAAATTAAGTACTTACAAAGATAAGCAAAAAAGAAAAGAGGAACATAATCTCCTCTTTATAATTATTTATTGTCAGTTTGAAACTCTAAAATATCACCAGGTTGGCAATCTAAAGCTTTGCAAATTGCTTCTAATGTACTAAATCGAATAGCTTTAGCTTTGCCAGTTTTTAAAATAGATAAATTTGAGAGTGTAATGTCTACTTTTTCAGAAAGCTCGTTTAATGACATTTTACGTTTTGCCATCATCACATCTAAGTTTATGATAATTGCCATACTTTAAATTGTTAAATCGTTTTCATTTTGAATTTCTATCCCTCTTTTGAAAATTTGAGCAATCACAAATAAAAAGATACTCATAAAAAACCAAATTCCCGAACCCTCAATTTTTAATTCATAGATACTTGGTAAGTTTATTTTTTGTGAAGCTAACCAATAGTAGTTATCTGTAGCCCAAGAAGAAAAAATTCCAATTCCAAAAGCTAAATACGCACTTAATACAATAAATCGCTGCATGGGTAATTGAAAAGGGTATTTTAAATCCACTTTTTTGTCATAAAATAATTTAACAATCAAGTAAAACAAAATAGCTTTTAAAACTAATACAATTGCCGTTAATGAAGTAGTTGTAACAAATCGTATTTTGTCAAAAGCATATAAGTCAGAAAAATCTAAATGATTCCAATAATACTGAGCACCTATAGGTCTGAAGTAAGAATAAATGGTGTTAAAGATAAAACCACAAGCGTCAATACACAATCCTACAAAAATAAGACTAGAAAAAATGAATAAAACATTCAAAATTTGTTGCGTTCCAATTTTAATTTCCATGATTAGAGATTTAAATTTATTTCACAAAAGTAAAATAAATTTATTGAAAAATAATAAATAAATATTGAAAAAAAATTAATATTTTTTGTTTTATTTATTTTCTTAAAATTTTTTCTAAGGTTTTTCCCTTTGCCAATTCATCAATTAGCTTGTCTAAGTAACGTATTTTTTGCATCAAAGGATCTTCAATGTTTTCAATGCGATAGCCACAAATTATGCCTGTTATTTTAGATACATTTTTGTTTAGTTGTGGTGCTTCAGTAAAAAAAGTTTCGAAGTTGACTTTTTGATCTAAAATTATCTGTAATTGAATTGCACTATATCCAGTTAACCAACCTATAATTTGATCCACTTCTGCCTTTGTTCGATTCTTTTTTTCTGCCTTTGCTACATAATGTGGATATACACTTGAAAAAGCCATCTTGAAAACTCGATTTTTATTCATGTATAAAATTAAATTTATTTAAATTTTACATATTTTCTTTTAAAGTTGATATCTGATTGCAATAAAAAAATAGACAACTTTAGTAGTTTCAATTTTTAATGCTTAATATTTATTTAAGCAGATTTTAAAAGTACTAAATTGTTTTATTATTAAAACAATAATTTGTAATACAGAAAGTAATTGAGTAGTAAATAAAATCAATTAGAGCAGTTAATAGAAAATCATATATCTAATAATGTCCTTAGATTATCTTTATTTGTTTTAATAATTTGCTGATTAACGGTTTTATTAAGTAATTTTATTTGTCTATTGAGCCTAAAACACGTTTCATAAAATCGTTCATTGCAGTTTTTTTGTCTTTACCCGCTTTGATTTCTTTTTGTACTTCTAAGGCGCCATACATGTTTGAAATAAGTTCAGCAAGTACATCCAACTCTTCATCTTTAAGTGATTCTAATTCAGTTAAATGTTCTAAAACGGCAATCGTTTCTACTAAATAATCTTGATCATTTTCCTCAACAAATTGAGTTAAATGTTTGATAACAGGTAATTTCATGATTCAGACTTTATTGAATTTCAGCTACTAATTCAGCTAAAACTTCTGCTTTGTTGGTTTGTGTTTGATTAACTAATTGGCCGTTTTTAAAAGCAGCAAATGTGGGTAAATTATCAACTTTAGCCAATTTTCTAGATTCAGGGAATTGTTCCGCATCTACAACGACAAAAGTAATCGTTTCATTTTCAGAAGCTAATTTTTTGAATTTTGGTTTCATAATACGGCAATTTCCACACCATGAAGCCGAAAATTGTACCATAACTTTTTCTTTATTTGCTACAATTTCTTGTAAGTTGTCTTTTTCTATTTCTTGAAACATTTTTTTAATTTTTTTGATTAGACAATATTTCAATGTGCCAATTATTTTTTTAATTGACACATTGATTATTGAGACATTATTTTAGTGAGAAGCTAAATATTCAGCCGTACTTGATCTGTCTGCTTTCATAGCGTCTTTACCTTCTTCCCAGTTAGCTGGACAAACTTCACCTTTAGTTTGAACATGCGTATAGGCATCAATCAATCTTAAATACTCGTTTACGTTTCTTCCTAACGGCATATGGTTTACACTTTCGTGGAAAATCACACCTGTTTCGTCCACTAGGTAAGTTGCTCGGTAAGTAACATTTGAACCTTCAATTAAATAATCTCCTGTTTCTTCGTTAAATACTTCATCTGCTTCTAAAATCCCTAATGCAGTTGATAAGTTTCTAGTTGTATCTGCTAATAAAGGATAAGTAACACCCTCGATACCACCATTGTTTTTTGGAGTATTTAACCATGCAAAGTGGACTTCGTTTGTATCACATGACGCACCTATAACTATAGTGTTTCTTTTTTCAAATTCACTTAAAGCCGATTGGAAAGCGTGTAATTCAGTTGGACATACAAAAGTGAAGTCTTTCGGATACCAAAATAAAAGTACTTTTTTGTTATTTTTTGTTGCTTCTTCTAAAACGTTGATTCTTAAATTATCTCCCATTTCAGAGATTGCATCAACCGTAATGTTCGGGAATTTTTTACCTACTAATGCCATGTTTATTTGTGTTTAAATGGTTTATTATTATTTTTTAACTCTGCAAAATTACAGTTTTCTAATTTTGTTTCAATATAAAATAATTATAATTTCTTATCAAGTAATAAATTTTTATTATAATTTTTTATCAGGGTAAAGGTAGTTCTTTTGAATTTAAAAAGTCATGATAAATGTTAGTTTATCAAATATAAACCATGCTGCAATGAAAAAGGTTAAAATATTGTTTTCAAAATTCTATCAAATGGTTACGATTTGCTATAATAATTATATATTTGCTTTTCTGTAATTTTTGAGCAGAAAAACTAATAAATTACTAAATCTTATAAAGTATTCATGAATATATTTAGAAAAAAATCAATTACTACGATTTTAAGACAAGGAGGAGATGGAGAACATACGGGCTTGAATAAGGTGTTGAATGTAAGGGATTTAACTTTGTTTGGTATTGCCGCTGTTATTGGAGGAGGGACATTCAGTGCTATTGGTAATGCTTGTTTTGAAGGTGGTCCAGCAGTGATTTTATTGTATATTATTTGCGCTATTGCTTGTGGTTTTACTGCTATGTGTTATGCAGAATTTGCTTCTCGTGTTCCTGTTTCAGGCAGTGCTTATACTTATGCTTATGTATCTTTTGGGGAATTATTTGCTTGGATTATTGGTTGGGCCTTAATTATGGAGTATTCTATAGGAAATATTTATATTGCTTTTTCTTGGAGTGGTTATTTTACTAATTTATTGGAGACTTTTGGTTTGCATTTACCTGATTGGTTAACCATCAATTACCAGTCAGCTCATACGGCTTTTTTAGAAAATAAAGTTGGCGAGGGTATGGCAGCTTGGACCAGTGCTCCAATGATTGGGAGTTTACGTATTATTTTTGATTTACCTGCTGTACTGATTAATGTTATTATAACTTATTTGGTTTATCGTGGAGCACAAGAGTCAAAGAATGTTAGTAATGCAATGGTTATTATTAAAATGGCTATTATTTTGTTAGTTATTATTGTTGGTTGTTTTTATATTGATGTAGATAATTGGACGCCTTTCATGCCTAAAGGATTTGGTGGAGTAATGGCTGGTGTTTCTGCTGTTTTTTATGCTTACATAGGTTTTGATGCTGTTTCTACTTTGGCTGAAGAATGTAAAAACCCGCAGCAAGATTTACCGAAAGGTATGATTTATTCATTAATCGCATGCACTGTAGTTTATATTGTTTTAGCATTGGTATTAACTGGTATGGTTTCTTATGAACTTTTAGGAGTGAGTGATCCACTAGCTGAAATTTTTGCTTTAAAAGGGATTAAATGGATGTTGTTTATTGTCTCTATAGCGGCAGTTGTGGCAATGACCAGTGTTTTATTAGTGTTTCAAATGGGACAGCCTCGTATATGGATGACTATGAGTAGAGATGGTTTGATGCCAAGTCGTTTTTCAAAAATTCATCCTAAATACAAAACACCAAGTTATGCAACCATCGTTACTGGTATTGTGGTAGGTTTGCCAATCTTTTTTACAGATGAAACATTAGTGTTAGATTTTACAAGTATTGGTACTTTATTTGCCTTTGTATTGGTTTGTGGTGGTGTTTTGATGCTTTCTCCTCAAAGTGAAGAAGAAATGGCTGATAGCAAAGGTAAATTTAGAATTCCCTACATAAACTCTAAGTTTGTCTTCCCTTCATTATATATTTGTTCTTTGATTTTAATTCATTATTTGTTTCCTACTTATTTTGTTGATTTATTTGATTTTAGCGGGGATAAACTGGCTACAAATCTGCCTTTGATTATTTTTTACATTTTATGTATTATTTTGTCAGGCTTATCTTTTGTGAAAAACTTTTCATTGATTCCGTTATTAGGATTGGTTTCATGTTGTTATTTATTGACAGGGATGACTGTTTCTAATTGGATTTGGTTTTTTGGATGGTTATTAATTGGTTTAGTTGTTTATTTTTCTTTTGGATATAAAAATAGTAAATTGAATCAAACAGTATAGTAATAAAAAACGCCACTCTAAAGTGGCGTTTTTTATTAGTTTATATAAAATAAATTTCTTTAAAAGTAAATAAAGTTCAATTTTAATTAAAAAAGGAGAGGGTTTTTATGCTAATTCATTTTATTTTAAACTATACATTATTTATAATTACTTTCCTAAAAGTTAAGAATTAAAACTTGTTGGTTATGACGACTTGAAAGTCTAAAATTTGCACTAAAAACATCCCTAACTTTTTAGTTAGGGATGTTTCTTATTTTATTGTTGCAGCTTTGTCTTTCATTCCTAAAATATCATAAGATAGTTTTAAAATTTCTTTTGTGTCAGGATTATTTACATCTAACTGATAGGCTTTTTCAAAATAAGGTAAAGCTGCTTTAAACATGTCTTTTCTTTTTGACATTAGTTCTTTATATTTTTTGTCATCTTTTAAATTAGCGTTAATCTCATCTACAATCTTAGCATCATCAGATATCATTAAAAAACCAACATTATATTGTAAAGTAGCGTTATTTGGATTTTTATCTAGAATACTTGTTATTTTACTTTTATAAGTTGTTAAATCATTAGTGTGATAGTAACAATTAGCCTCGTTAATTTGTGCTTCTAAATCATTTGGATCTAATTTAATATAATTTGCATAATCTTTTTTTGCTTGCTCAAAATTTTTAGATTCTAAAGAAATGGCAGCTAAAATTTTAGCTACTTCAAGTTCAGTTGATTGGAATTTTTTCAAGCCTGTACCTGAAAATCCAACCGACTGTATTTCTCTGTATAATTTATCACCTTGAGCAAGATCACCCGCTTGAACTGCTAAAATTGCAGCATTTTCTAAATTTGCAACATCAGTATTGTCTAATTGATAAATGCTATAAAACAATTCTCCAGCTTCTTTGAATTTCTTCATACTGTTAAGCATTCCTGCAGATTGTTGTAGCATTGGCGTAAACCAAGTCAATGTTTCCTTTATATCATCAGTATACACTTTTTTTCCAGATTTGGCTTCAAAATCTAAGGTAGATTTTAAACCTTGAACCAAGTTTTTTAAAGTTGTTGGATTCATTACTTTAGCTACTTGAGAAGGTGTAGGCTGTTGTCCAAAAGTTGATAATTCTAATAAAGGAGACATGGCCTTATAAAACGTAACCGAAGTTTTATCTTCCTCTGTTGTAGCAATACCTTCCAATCTAAGTAAAATTCCCTTAAACTGATTAAATTCTTCAGTTGTTAATGCATCCTTTGCATATAACTTTTTTAAATTTTTTAATTCGTCTTTTTGCGCGAAAGTAGCCATAGAAACTAGTAAAGCTACACTTAAAATAATTTTTTTCATCTGTTTTTTATTTTTAATAAAAAGCCCAAACTGAATTGGGCTTAAAATTTTATTCTTGAGTTTCAGTATCTGGAGTGCTATCCAAATTCGTGCCATCGTTTTCTAAATCATCGATAGTTTCTTCTTCATCTTCGCGCATTACTTTCGTCACCGCTGCAATGGAGTCGTTTCCTTTGATATTAATTAAACGAACACCTTGTGTTGCTCTTCCCATAACACGTAAGTCCGAAACTTTCATTCGAATTGTTAATCCTGATTTGTTGATGATCATTAAATCATCTTCATCAGTAACGTCGTTAATTGAAATCAATTGACCTGTCTTATCTGTGATATTTAATGTTTTTACACCTTTTCCTCCACGGTTAGTAATACGATACACATCTTCTCCATCTTCGTCAACTACTTTTGTTCGTTTACCGTAACCGTTTTCAGTAACTACTAAGATTTGTGAATCATTAATATTGTCTTTATCAATAGATACTAATCCAATTACTTCATCTTTATCATCTGCAAGTGTTATACCTCTTACACCAGAAGCTGTTCTACCCATTGGACGTGTTTTTTCTTCCTCGAAACGAACTAATTTACCTGATTTAACCGCAATCAACACTTGGCTATTTCCAGTTGTTAATTTTGCTCCGATTAATTCGTCGTCTTCTTTAATAGTGATAGCATTGATACCGTTTTGACGTGGACGAGAATATTGCTCTAGAGGCGTTTTCTTAACTTGACCTTGCTTAGTTGCCATAATTACATAATGGCTATTGATGTATTCTTCGTCTTTTAAGTCTTGAGTACAAATAAAAGCTTTGACTTTGTCGTCTTGCTCAATATTAATCAAGTTTTGAATAGCTCTTCCTTTGCTCGCTTTACTTCCTTCAGGAATTTCGAAGACACGCATCCAAAAACATTTTCCTTTCTGAGTAAAGAATAATAAATATTGGTGGTTTGTTGCTACAAACAAATGCTCTAAGAAGTCTTGATCTCGTGTTGCCGAACCTTTTTGTCCTACACCACCTCTGTTTTGCGTTTTGTATTCGGATAAAGAAGTACGCTTAATATAGCCAGCATGCGAAATGGTAATTACCACATTTTCATCAGCAATTAAATCTTCAATACTAACATCGCCACCAGAATATTCAATTTGAGAACGACGTGCATCTCCGTATTTATCTCTAATTTCAGTTAACTCATCTTTGATCAATTGCATTCTTAGCTCTTTACTTGCTAATAATTCTTTTAAACTTGCAATTAACTTCATGATTTCTTCGTATTCTGCTCTTAACTTGTCTTGTTCTAGACCTGTTAATTGACGTAAACGCATTTCAACAATAGCACGCGCTTGAATCTCAGATAATTTAAAACGCTCAATTAATTTAGCTCTGGCCTCATCACCATCTTTAGAACTTCTAATCAAAGCAATTACTTCGTCAATATTATCTGAAGCAATGATTAATCCTTCTAGAATGTGTGCTCTTTCTTCAGCTTTTCTTAAGTCAAATTGAGCTCTTCTTACCACTACATCATGACGGTGTTCTACAAAATAATGAATCAAATCTTTCAGATTCAACATTTGAGGTCTTCCATTTACTAAAGCAATATTGTTTACACTGAAAGAGGATTGTAATTGGGTATATTTATAAAGCGTATTTAATACTACATTAGGAACTGCATCGCGTTTTAATTCATATACAATACGCATACCATTTCTGTCCGATTCATCACGGATGGTGGAAATTCCTTCAATTTTTTTCTCGTTTACTAAGTCAGCCGTTTTTTTAATCATTTCGGCCTTATTTACTTGGTATGGAATTTCAGTAACGATAATTGATTCACGCCCATTAACTTCTTCAAAACCTGCTTTGGCACGCATTACAATTCTACCTCTACCAGTTTTGAATGCTTCCTTTACCCCTTCATATCCATAAATAATTCCTCCTGTTGGAAAATCGGGTGCTTTAACTATTTTAATTAAATCATCAATTTCAATCTCATTATTATCAATGTAAGCTAACGTACCATCAACAACTTCTGTTAAATTGTGAGGCGGCATATTAGTGGCCATACCTACAGCAATACCAGAGGCACCATTGATTAATAAGTTAGGAACTTTTGTTGGTAAAACTTTAGGTTCTTCTAACGAGTCGTCAAAATTCAATTGAAAATCAACCGTTTCTTTCTCGATATCGGCCAACATCTCTTCAGATATTTTTTGCATTCTTGCTTCGGTATAACGCATAGCCGCCGGACTATCACCATCTACCGAACCAAAGTTCCCTTGACCATCTACCATTAAATATCGTAAACTCCATTCTTGTGCCATACGAACCATGGCATCATAAACAGAAGAATCTCCGTGGGGGTGATACTTACCTAAAACCTCTCCAACAATTCTGGCTGATTTCTTGTAAGCTCTATTAGAAAGAACGCCTAACTCATACATTCCATATAACACCCTTCTGTGTACAGGTTTTAAACCGTCTCTCACATCTGGAAGGGCTCTAGATACAATAACTGACATCGAATAATCGATGTAAGCTGACTTCATTTCGTCCTCAATGTTAATAGGAATTAACTTTTCTCCGTCTGACATATTTTATTTTAATTTTACTCGGTTTATAAAACGTGCCAATATACAATAATTTGCCCTTTTAGGCATAAAAAAAATTAAGAAAATTGAAATATTTATCAACAATTTGAATTGGTTTTTTTAATAAATTCTAGCCTGTCAAATTTTCATATCTCATTTTTTTTTTGTCACTTAGCAAAAGTTAGCACAATAGTTGTAGATGCTTACTCAAATTAGTATTTTTACAAGAGATAAATGTTTTATGGAAGATAATTTTTCACCAAGGGTTAAGGATGTAATTTTCTACAGCAAAGAGGAAGCTTTGCGTTTAGGTCATGATTTTATCGGTACCGAACATCTGATTTTAGGCCTTTTAAGAGATGGGAATGGTAGTGCTATAGATATTTTGAATGCTCTTCAAATTAATTTTGACCTGTTAAGAAAAAAAGTAGAGATTTTAAGTCCAGCAACACCAAGTACTACCATAAGTAACGATAAAAAAAATTTGCATCTAACTCGACAAGCAGAGCGTGCATTAAAATTTACTTTTTTAGAAGCAAAGTCTTTTAATACTACTTCAATAAGCACTGCTTTGCTTTTGATATGTATTTTAAGAAACGAAAATGATCCAACTACAAAGTTGCTCAATAAGCTTAAAATTAACTATGACAACGTAAAAGAATTGTATATGAATATGAGCGAAAACGAAGATATTTTAAAAAATACACCTAGAGCTGAATCTTATGATGACTCAGGTGATGATGCCTTTAAAGAAAGTAGTATTAATCAACCTAGTAACAGCGGTAATAAGACCACCAAAAAATCTAAAACTCCAGTGTTAGATAACTTCGGAAGAGATTTAACAGAATTAGCAGAAGAAGGAAAATTAGACCCTGTAGTAGGACGTGAAAAAGAAATCGAACGTGTTTCTCAAATATTAAGTAGAAGAAAGAAAAATAATCCACTTTTGATAGGTGAACCAGGAGTCGGTAAATCAGCTATTGCTGAAGGATTAGCCTTGATGATTGTTAAGAAAAAAGTATCACGTATTCTTTTCAATAAAAGAGTTGTTACGCTTGACTTGGCTTCTTTGGTTGCAGGCACAAAATACCGTGGTCAATTTGAAGAACGCATGAAAGCTGTCATGAATGAATTAGAAAAAAATGATGATATTATTCTTTTCATTGATGAAATTCATACAATTGTAGGTGCTGGAGGTGCAACAGGTTCGTTGGATGCTTCTAACATGTTTAAACCAGCATTAGCTAGAGGTGAAATTCAATGTATTGGCGCTACAACACTAGATGAATATCGCCAATATATTGAAAAAGATGGTGCACTAGAGCGTAGATTTCAAAAAGTAATTGTGGAACCAACAACTGTTGAAGAGACAATTATTATTTTAAATAATATTAAAGGTAAATATGAAGATCATCATAATGTTATTTTTACTCCAGAAGCTATAGAAGCTTGTGTAAAATTAACCAGTCGTTATATGACGGATCGCTTTTTACCTGATAAAGCTATTGATGCCTTAGACGAAGCCGGTTCTAGAGTGCATATTACCAATATTGAAGTGCCGAAGCAAATTTTAGAATTAGAAAAACAATTGGAAGAAGTTAGAGAATTAAAAAATACAGTTGTTAAAAAACAAAAATTTGAAGAAGCGGCCAAACTTCGTGACGATGAGAAAA
>CAYNNB010000037.1:0-22445 GCA_964398425.1 uncultured Flavobacterium sp. | reverse complement strand
CTGTAACTCCTATGTATAAAGTTCCATTTGGTTTATTGGTTAGGATGTACACCCAGTAGTTGTGGTAACTTCTATTTGCCATAAACTTATCTATTCTTGTCATGCTGAACTCGTTTCAGCATCTCTTAAACATCTCATTACTAACTAAACGAACGCGAAAGGATTAGCTTCGCTGAACTTCGTTTCGCGCACGAGCGGAGGTCTAGTTTATTTATTAATTGTATGATTTGTTCTTCTGTCAAATGGAATAAAAATTAATAATTATCGTCCAATTCTTCTTCTTTTCTAATTAATTCATTTAACTTAAGATTTTCAATATCAATTTCTTTTGTATAAAGAACATTGATTCTTTTAAGAATCATAAACAAAGTAAGGAAAATGTCAATTGTATATTTATACAAGAATAAACCTAAAATAAATTGAACAGAATAATTAAAATCAACATTAATTAAAATACAAAATAATTCGTTTAATGATTTATTGAGTATGATTAATATTGTCGATATAAACAACACTATTAAAGCCTTAACCGAAATAAAAACAGAAAAAGACACATTATATAATGTCTCTTTTAATAATTCTAATCTGATTTTTTTTTGACTTGGAGTTATTTTTAAATTTTCTGATGAAATGCTTGATATAAGTAGTACTAATATATTCAAATAAAGTCCAGTCAAAATAGATAAACAAATACCAAAGATATTTTTAACATCATTATCAGGTACTTTTATTATTACTAAAATAATTGATAATATAATAGGAATATATATAAACTCCTTTTTATAATTAGAATGTTTATCTTCAATATTTAAAGAATCTTTATGTCCTTTAATAATTGCCTTTATGTTTAATTTTTTGTACATTAAAAGATATTCAAATCAAAACTTTTTATTAATTTTTTTGCTTCTTTATTAATTGATTTAAATTCTGAAAAGCCTTTACTATCAATATCTACATCAATATTGTAATAAGGTCTAACTTTGAAAGTATCATCTAAATCAATGGTTCTAGTATTACCATCTTTAGTCGCTATTACTTTTACATTTGCCTCATCATCAAAGCCTATATTTTTAAAATCCTGACCATCAAAAAAACCTTTATTCTCTTCTAAATTTTTTAAAATTTTCTTTTTTGTATTAGAAGGGATTATAGATTTTTCTAAAGGTATAATTTTCATTTCTACTTTATATTTTGAACCATCAACATAAGTACCTAAAAATTGTTCTGCTTTATCTTTTGAAACAATTTTTTGACTTAAGATTATACTATTATAAATACCTTTTTCTAAATATTCTTTTATAACTTCAGATTCAACAAAATTTGAAATTTTAGTATTTAATTCTGAAAGATGTGAATAAATGAACTTTTTTAACAATCTATCAAAGACACTTTTTGCTGAATGTTTTCCTTCTCTTTCTAATACTAAATAACCATATTTTAAAGCTAATGGTAATACTATCATAAAATAATAAGGTCTCTCAACTGACTGTCCTTTTTTCTTAGTGTATAAAACTGTTTTATCTTTATTGTTTTCAACAACATCTTGTTCCTTGCCATCATCATCACCAATTTTTATTTTACCTGAAATATATCTTAACTCATCATTTGACTTAAAAATACTTTTAATTTTACCGTCCTTTTTTATTTTTTCAATTTTAGATGTTTTGTTATCAATATTTTTGGGAGGAAAAGTATCAACAAAATTTGCAAAATTGTTTTTTAATTTTTCATAAAGATCATTCCCATATACATCTTCCATTAATATAATTTCATTTGGTTTTCTATTTGGATGTATATTAAATGTATATACTTCTAGTTTTCTGTTTTCCATTTTAATTATTTTAATTATTCTCAACAATTTCAATTTCTTCTTGTGTTAACCCATACAACGCATAAACCATAAAATCTATCTCTTTTTCTAAAGCAGAGGTATCAACTTCTGGGTTGTCTTTTTTGAGCGAAAGGATTTGGTCGACTTTATCGATGAAAGGTTGTTGTTCTTTTTCACCAATTTTAATAATTGGTAAATTTTTACAGTTTTCAATCAATATTTTTTGAAAAAGTTCTTTCTCAATATCTAAAAACATATACTTATGAAAAAAATTAATTAGCTTACTATTTAAAAGACTCAATAAGTATTCTTCAAGAAATCCGAAATCAAATTCTTGTGAAACTCTTCTGTTTCTTTTTCCTTGATACTATCTAAAAGCAGCATTAAGTTTTGTTTAAATAACTCAATACCAGTTCTATTAGATTTAATCTTTAAAAAGGCTTTATTTAAAGCTTTGCGCGGTTCTAATAACATATTCTGTAAGGCTTATTGCATCTTTTCCAAACATAAGAAAAATTTTAATTACAAACAACTTTTAAAATAGTGATTGTTTTAAAAAATCAATTCTAATAAAACAACTAATTATTGATAAAATTTCCAAATAGCAATCCATCATATTTGCTAGTTTGATACTCTCTCTACTTCTCAAAAAGAGCAACAAGAATAATATGAAGTATTAAATAAAGCCAAGTTAAAAAGCTAATTAAGCCCCTTATCCCACAACCAATCCTTTTTCTTCAGGCAAAATAGGCAACCAAGTTCCATCCTGCTCATAAAAGAAAGAAAAACTAAACAAGCGAAATAAAAAAGATTCGTATAAAACACTGGGAGTATCAAATAACATACTAGAATACAAGTACTTCTACTATACCTAAAGCAGTGGATAAACACCTAGAACCTCGTTCATGAACCGTGTCAAAATCCAATAAACTTCGCATCTTTTGAGTTAAACAATTTACCACATCTAAGTTGTTATGTATCGTCAAACTAGGAGTCAATACCTCTCGTATAGCCTTACAAGTACTACTAAGTAATCTAAACTAATGGGCATTTTGCCTACATAGAGCATACTTTGCTTTTTTTTTAAGAGCAGTCGAATTAAACCCAGAAATGCCTCGTATCACCAGTTGACCATCGAGCTCATAAATAACGTAATCATCTATTTTCTTTGGAAGTGTACCCTGATAAGAAACAATTTTTGCCATATCAACACATCAACTGAAAGCATAAAAAAGTAGAGCAAAGCTAGGGTTGTAGTACCCCTCTTCAACCAGCAAAAAATATTCTTGTATAAGTTCCAACGTTACCAAAAGTTAAGAATCAAAGACATCACTAGACAAAACCTGAGTTTCAACGAAAAAATCCAACATTAATTAAACAATGTAAAGTAATTTTTGCTTATATTATATAATTAATTTTGTTCTAAAATTTAGTATATCGTATTATTATTTCTTAAAATTCAACAAATAATTATCCAATAAAACCAGAGCTGTCAAGGCTTCAACAATAGGAACAGCTCTAGGAACTACACACGGATCATGCCTACCCTTACCTTGCTCCTTGATAATTTCTCCCGTAACGGTCAGTAGATCTTGCTTTTGCAACAAGGTTGCTACAGGTTTAAATGCTACACGAAAATAAATATCCATACCATTACTTATTCCGCCTTGAATACCTCCAGAAAAATTAGTCCTTGTTGAACCATCATTATTAAACAAATCATTATGCGCACTTCCACGCATTCTAGCACTCTCAAATCCTGAACCATATTCAAATCCTTTAACCGCATTAATCGTCAACATAGCTCTTCCAAGTTCGGCATGCAGTTTATTAAAAATAGGTGATCCTAATCCAACAGGAACATTCTGAACTACACAAGTAATAACACCTCCAATAGTATCTCCTTCTTTCTTAATTTGGGAAATTAATGTTTCCATTGCTAAGGCTGTCGAAGGATCTGGACATCTAACAGGAGTAGTCTCTATTAAATCTAAATTCAATTCATCATAGAATTTATCTAAAACAATAGACCCTACAGAGGAAACGTAGGCGTTAATCTTAATTTGAGGTAAAATCTGCTTAGCAATAGCACCCGCAACAACCCAATTGACGGTTTCTCTTGCTGATGATCTTCCTCCTCCTCTGAAATCTCTATGTCCATACTTCTGTTGATAGGTAAAATCAGCATGACTAGGTCTAAAAGCAGCTTTCAAATGATCATAATCCGTAGACTTCTGATTCTCATTCTCAACAATAAATCCTATAGAAGCTCCCGTAGTCTTTCCTTCAAAAATACCCGATAGAAACTGAACTTTATCTCGTTCCTTTCTTTGTGTAACAATTTTCGATTGACCTGGTCTTCTTCGATCTAACTCATTTTGTATAAAATCAAAATCTAAAGTAATTCCTGCTGGACATCCGTCAATAATGCCGCCTAATGCCTTGCCATGTGATTCACCAAAAGTGGTTAATTTAAATAGCGTTCCAAAGGTATTTGCCATGAGTAGTAGTATTTAAAACAAAATTAGCCATTTATTTTTTATATTAGCGCAAACATTTATTAAACATGAAAAGACTACTTTTATTTACGTTCATTGGCTTGAATTTATTTGCTTGTTCTTCTGATAATGAAGAAAATAATACCAATAATCCAGATGTTGTTTTTCCAGTTCCGTTGCAATCAGGAAACTATTGGACCTATGATGTTATTGGGAATGGAACAAATTCAAGAGATTCTTTATATATATCTGGAGATACAATCATTCAAGCTAAATCATACAAAAAATTCAAAACTAAAGACAACTTATCTAATGGTTTCTATTCAACTGCACTAAAAAATAATGGTGTAAGAGAAGAAAATCAGTTACTATTATTGAATGGTGATTTTTCCTTAGGTCAAGGACAAACCTTACCCATTGGCTTAGATTTAACTTTAAGCGACTTTATAATCTTTAAAAAAAATGCCTCGGAAGGTGAATTGTTAAGTACTAAATCTGGTAGCTTTCAGCAAACAAATAATAATATACCAATGATTATTGAATATAACTTAAAATCAAAAGGCGGAGTTACATTAAATTCTTTTAACAGCCCTAATGGAGATTCTTATTCAGAAGTTAAAACAACAAAAATAGTTTTAAATTTAAAAGTATCCACAGTAGAAGTTATTAATGGTGTGCCATTTACCATTACACTCTTCCCTTCACAAGATGTAGTTACTTCTACTCAATATATAGCTAAAAACATTGGTGTAGTCTATACTAAAACAGTAACAACCTATACTTTAGACAGCAACCTAGCTGGGCAATTAGGTATTCCTGCTACCACTAACCAAACACAAGAAGAATTTTTAGATACTTATGCAGTCAATTAATAAATGACAATGAAAGAAAACTTATAATTGTGAAAGAAAAATAAAAAATAATATAACGCTATTTAAAGCTACAACATCTAAATTTGTATTGTATAATTAAATAGATGAAACATGAAAAAATTTTTATTTACAACTATTTTGTTAGTGGGATTAGCATTTAGTGGACAAGCACAGAATTTATCAAAAAATGCTTTAGGATTACGACTTGGTGATAATGATGGCTATGGAGGAGAAGTTTCATATCAAAGAGCATTAACATCAGATACAAGATTAGAATTTGATTTAGGATGGCGAAATAGTAAAGATTATGATGCGGTTAAACTAGCGGCTCTACATCAATGGATATGGAATATTGATGGAGGATTCAATTGGTATGCAGGTGTAGGAGGCGGAATTGGTTCTTGGAAAACAGGCACCTATTATATCAACAATGTAAAATATAAAGGTGACTCTAACACAGTCCTTTTTGCTGCGGGTGACATTGGCATAGAATACAATTTCGATATACCACTACAACTTTCATTAGATTTTAGACCTGAAATCTATTTTTCTGACAGTATAAACGATGATTTTGGACCTGATGTAGCATTAGGCATTAGATATAAATTTTAATTCAATTTGAGAAAACAAAGGTCGTATCGTATTAAGATCGGCCTTTGTTTATTCAATAACAATCTTTTTAGCTTTCAATACCTTAATGAACATACAAGGAGCACTTATAACACTTGTAGTCATTTCTCCCAATTTAGGCTCAATTTCTTTAAAAGAAAATAAAATTTGATCCTTGTTCTCTTTAACTTCCTGAAGAACTATATCATAACCACCCGATGGCTTTTCCCCAAGATAATAAGCTAATAAATTATATTTCTTAAAATCAATATTTAAAAAAACTTGATAATCTTTTGGATCAATATTCATTTCTGATACCAAATTAGAAAGTGCTTCATTAGAGGTAATGATTTGATACTCTTTTACCTTCTTCGAACTCATCTGACTTTTATAAATAACTCTATACGATTCATCCATTGTAACTGATTTAGTAGTTGCTGCAACGGAGGTATGAGCAGTTGAATCAGATTTACATCCCATTAAGAATACTAAATAAAAATGAAAAATTACAAAACTTAATTTCATAAGCTATTTTATCTTTTGTTTAAAGCTTGATTGTACATATCTTCATAGAGAGGTAAAATATGGTTAATGTCATATTTCTTTGCCACTTCAAAAGCAGCCTCTTTAAATTGATTATGCACCGTTTCATCTTGCAAAATAGCAATAGCGTTTTTACTCATATCTTCTACATCACCTACATTGCTTAGATAACCTGAAATTCCATGTGCATTAACCTCAGGAATTCCACCCGAATTACTAGATATAACTGGAACACCAAAAGCCATAGCTTCTAATGCCGCCAATCCAAAACTCTCCGTTTCTGAAGGCAATAAAAACAAATCCGAGTATTTTAATATTTGATCAATATCATTGCTGTTTCCAAAAAAGATGACTTTATCTGAAATCCCTAAATCCTCACACATTCTTTCAGCAACTAATTTTTCAGGACCTTCACCTACCATCATTAATTTTGAAGGAATACTTTTTTGAATAGTATAAAAAGTTTTTACAACATCTGGAATACGCTTCACCTTTCTAAAGTTAGAAATATGAGTAATGATTTTTTCATCATTTGGAGCCAAAACAGAACGATGGCATTTTTGCCCTTTAATTATATGTTTTTCTTCATCAATTTCAATGAAATTAGGAATAACATGTATTTCTTTCTTAATATCAAATAGACGATATGTATCTTCCTTTAAACTTCTTGAAACACTAGTCACATAATCGGACTGATTGATACTGAAAGTCACCGCTGTTTTATAAAAAGGATGATTTCCAACAAGAGTAATATCCGTACCGTGAAGTGTAGTAATCATCGGAATATAAATTCCCTCATCTTCTAACATCTTTTTAGCCATATAACCTGCATAAGCATGAGGAATGGCATAATGCACATGTAGAACATCTATCTTATGCAATTTTACCATATCAACTAATTTACTTGATAAAGCTAATTCATAGGGTTGATAATGAAATAGTGGATAATTGGGTACATTCACTTCATGAAAGTAAATATTAGGATTTAACAATGATAACCGAACTGGCTGTTTATATGTAATAAAATGAATTTCATGTCCTTTTTGAGCTAATTCCAAACCTAGTTCGGTAGCTACTACTCCACTTCCTCCAAATGTTGGATAACAAACAATAGCGATTTTCATATTTTATTTTTTGAAATTCATTTCATAACAAGAAATCCAATCTTGAACAGACATCTTGGTTACCAACTCTGCGATTAAATCAAAAGGAATATCCTCCTCTTTCTTAAAACGCATACAACTTTTGCCTATATCTAATTTTTTCTTAGAATGTTTGGGAAATTCGCTAATAAACCAATCGTAAAGTTCTTTCTTTGCATATAATCCCATATGATAAATGTTAATGCTATTTTTTTGAGAAGCAAAACTTAAAAAAGGTAATGGCAATTTAGGATTACAATGGTATCCTGCTGGGTATATAGAATGCGGAACAGCATAGCCAATCATACCATAACCCATACCCTCTGTAAAACCTTCAGGCAAATGCGCAATAATAACTTCTCTTAATCTTTTAATTGCTTCCTTTCGGTCGTCAGGCAGCTGTTCTATATATTCTTGTGGTGTTGTAGCGTTTGATACCATAGTTATTCCGTAATAGATTGATAAATGATTTCTTGAATTTGTTCTCTAATATTTAGTTTAGAAAGTTTATTAGGTTCTGCATTAGGATAAGTTCTATTAGATAAAAAAACATAAACAATTTCTTTTTCAGGATCAGCCCAAGCCATAGTTCCTGTAAAACCAGTGTGACCAAAACTAGTCATGGAAACACAACCACACGTTGGACCTTCTTTACCTAGTTGAGGTTTGTCAAAACCAACTCCTCTTCTATTACCATCTTTGCAATAGTAACATTTATTAAAATCGTTAAATGTTTTTTCACTAAAAAATTCTTGATCTCCATACTTACCTTTTTGAAGATACAATTGCATCATTTTAGCAACATCAATTGAATTAGAAAATAATCCAGCATGACCTGAAACACCACCTCGCATAGCCGCAGCCATATCATGAACATAACCTTGAATCGTTTGATATCTAAAATAAGTATCCTCCTCTGTAGGCGCTATTCTGGTTGATTCAAATTTATTTAATGGATTATATGTCATAGTAGTTGCCCCTAAATGTTTGTAAAACTGTTCTTCTACCAATACATCTAACTTTTTATCGAGTGCTCGTTCTAAATATTCTTTCAAGATAATAAAAGAAAAATCACTGTATTTGTATTGCTTTTTATCTAACAAAGGGGAATCAGCAATCATTTTGAGCATAATAGTATTGTAATCTTTTCTCAAATAAAGATTGTTAGCCACTTTAGTAGGAAATTCTTCAGAATAAGCCATTCTGTAATACAAAGAATCTGGATGCTTTAAAGAGTCTAAGGTGTTTTTATAAAAAGGAATCCAAGGCTGAAAACGCGCCTGATGAGTTAACATATCTAATAAAGTAGCATCAGCTTTGTTAGAATTTTCAAAAAGAGGTAACATTTGACACAAGTGTGTATCCAATGAAATTCTTTTCTTATCATATTGTTTCATTACCATTGGTAAGGTAGCAAGGACTTTAGTAAGTGATGCTACATCATAAATATCGGTGTTTTTCACTTTTTGAATACTATCATATTTTTGGAAACCAAATGATTTTCTATAAATAATTTGTCCTTTTCTAGCAACTAAAATTTGCATACCTGGTGTTGCCTTTTGTTTAATAGCATAAGTAGCTATTGAATCGATCTTGGCTAATTTTTTTGAATCCATACCTACATTCTCAGGAACGGTAAACCCTAATCGATCTAACTTTTGAGTTTGTAATCCTTGATTTACTTCAAAATTATCCTTTATAGTAACAGGCAGTTTACCTTTAGAAACTCTTGCTCCAAAAATAATTTCTGCAGTTACCGTTTGAGCTATATCAGTGTTTTGATAAGCTTGAATTACAGCTTCTGTATGATCAAAATTAGGTATTTTTAGTAAAGAATAAGGTTTGGTAAAAAAAGCTAAGATGGTTTCTTTCTCTTTTGAAATTTTATCAATCCAATTAATTTCTTTAAAAGTCAATTCGTTTTTTCTCCAGGCACCATCTGGTTTATGATAGCCCACTATAACTTTAGTAAAATCAGTTAAATCTAACAATGCCGTATCTAAATTAAAAGCGTTAATTTCTGTAACATCAGCATAATCTTTCAACTTAGCTAAGAATGTTTCATTTGATCCATCTCCCAATTTGACATAAGCAATCTTTTCTCTCTCTAACTTTTTTAATGGAATTATTTTACTTTCATTTTTTAAAACGGTAATAGCATTTTCATATAACTGATAATTCAAAGCTTCATATTCAATTGCATTTAAATCTTCATATAAATTCTTAATTTCAACTGGTTTATACTTATACAGTCCAACTTGATACTTATATTTTAATATTTTTTTTACCGAATGAGCCAATCGTTCTTCTGTAAAAAGATTAGCTTGAAAAGCTTCTTTAAATTTATCAATTGCTTTAGGCACATTTTCAGCAAATAGAAGTACATCATTACCCGCTAAGAAAGCTTCTAAATCAATATCTCCAGGCTGTTTGAAATTACTAGCACCTTTCATATTTAAGGCATCTGTAAAAATTAATCCATCAAATTGTAATTCATTTTTAAGCAAATCTGTTACCACTTTATTAGATAATGAACTCGGATAGCCTTCTCTACTTTCTAAACTTGGAACATTTAAGTGAGCTACCATGACACTTGAAAGTCCATTCTTTATTAATTCCTTATAAGGATAAAGTTCTACACTATCTAATCGTTGTTTATCAAAAGGTACCACAGGTAATGTATGATGAGAATCTGTACCTGTATCTCCGTGCCCTGGAAAATGTTTAGCTGTTGCAAAAATCCCATTATCTTGCAAGCCTTTCATATATGCAAGTGCTTTAGCAGTAACATTTAATTTATCTTCTCCAAAAGACCTATTTCCAATAATTGGATTGTTTGGATTAGTATTAATATCTACAACTGGACCAAATGTGAAATGAACACCTAATCGTTTCGATTGTTTTGCCATTTGAGCGCCCATTTTTTCAATCAATTTATTATCTTGAATGGCTCCTAATGTCATATTCCAAGGATACTTAACTGTAGAATCTAATCGCATACTAAATCCCCATTCAGCATCATTACCAATAAGCATTGGTATTTTACTTTGAGCTTGAAAACGATTCGTTAAAAGAGCTTGTCTAACAGGACCGCCTTGAAAAAAGATGAGTCCACCAATTTTATGCTTTGCAATTAATTTATCTAAATCTTGAACATGATCTTCTTTCTTGTTAGAATAAGCCGCAACCATAAAAAGTTGCCCCACTTTTTCCTCAAAAGTCATAGTATTGTATAAACTATCAACCCATTTTTGTTGTTGGTTGACATCTATTTTTTGCGAAAATGAAAAGTTATAGGTTAAAAAAAGTAATAGTATAAATATAAATGGTCGCATAAATTTGGGTTTGCTCTTTGTTTTATCTTGGAATATTAAACAAAATAAAATCAATAATTTTTAATATAATGAATTTTAAGTTTTTTTTAGTAAAAATAGTAATTAATTAGGATTAAGCCATTAAATCAATATGCCGGTCATGATAACCCAAAAGATATAAAACACCGTCTAAACCAATACTTGATATGGAACTTTGTGCATTGTCTTTAACTTTAGGTTTAGCGTGAAAAGCAATTCCTAAACCAGCTAAATTAAGCATAGGCAAATCATTGGCACCATCTCCAATAGCAATTGTTTGGCTAATATCTATACCCTCTTTTTCTGCAATTTTTCTAAGGTATTCAGCCTTTTTCTCACCATCAATAATCTCTCCTAAATATCCACCTGTGAGTACTCCATTACTAATTTCTAATTGATTTGCAATTACATAATCTATACCTAATTCTTTTTGAAGATACGCACCAAAATAAGTAAAACCACCAGATAGTATGGCTGTTTTAAACCCGTATGCTTTTAATGTATATATCAATCTTTTGGCACCTTTTGTAATAGGCAACTGTTTAGCAACTTCTTGCAATACTTCTTCTTTCAATCCTTTTAACAATTGCATTCTTTGTTCAAAACTCGTCTTAAAGTCTATTTCTCCTTGCATGGCTGCTTCAGTAATAGCTTGAACTTGTTTACCAACACCAGCCAATTTTGCTAATTCATCAATCACCTCGGTTTGTATTAAAGTAGAATCCATATCAAAACAAACCAATCTTCTACTTCTTCTAAAAATATTGTCCTCTTGAAAAGCTATATCAACATTTAAATCTCTGGAAATTTGCATGAATCTTTCCGTAAACTCAGCCTTATTA
Organism: uncultured Flavobacterium sp.; assembly: GCA_964398425.1. Lineage (GTDB taxonomy): Bacteria > Bacteroidota > Bacteroidia > Flavobacteriales > Flavobacteriaceae > Flavobacterium. The sequence continues at coordinate 10,755 of CAYNNB010000037.1, read as the reverse complement.
TGTATGGCACCTCGTATTGATAATTGAATAGACGCTCTAGGGTAATCCTCTTCTTTAACTAAGGAAGCTCTCCCTGTTAGCCTTTTAATAGCATCAATATTCAAATTCTTCTCAGAAATAAACTTTGTCACTTCGGAAATTTGTTCGGCAGTTAATTGTTCTCCTAATAGAGTAACAATATAACGATCTTTACCTTGTAGTTTAACCCATTTTTCATAATCTTCTAGCGAAATAGGTTTAAAAGAAGCTTTTATATCTAACTCATAAGATTTGAATAGTAAATCTTTTAATACTACTGCTGATTTTTTGCTTGATTTAATTTGAAATAGAATACCTAAAGATAACGTATCATGAATATTAGCTTGTCCAATATCCAATATTTTAGCGTCATATTCTGCCAAAACTGCTGTTAGTGAAGAAGTCAAACCTGGTTTGTCTTGTCCAGAAATATTCAATAAAAATATATCGCTATCCATAAAAAGTATATCAAAAAAAAGAAGGATTAATTTCAAAAAACATAAGCAAAAATACTTTGTTTTTTAAAATTAATCCTTTAACTAACGTTATTTTTTTATAAAAGTAAATTCTCGTTGATTAAAAAAAACGATTATGCCAACTCTCACTAGCTGGAACTTCCCAAAATTCTAAAAATTCTGCTTTTGTATTGACTAAATTATTAAAAACAATTGTTGAAGAAGTAACTGCTTTTTCCTTGGCCATTTTTTTAAAATCAATTAGTGATTTATGGGCAATGTGTTCACCTACTTTAAAAGTAACATTCATTTTATCTAAAAGCTCAATGCCATATTCTTTTTCTAAATCTTGTATAAAACGTACAGAACTGTCAATTGAACACCCTGTGGCAGCTTGTACTTCTTGATTTACAGCAAAAACAATAAATCTATTGTATTTTATTACGAATGAAGCTTCCAAAGAGGTACTATGTGCTGACCAATTTTCGATGAAATCTAGACATTTTTTTTCAATAGCGACTACTTCATCATCAGCTAATTTTCTATTTGATTGATAAATCCAAATTCTAGATTCATCAGGAATATTTTCAAAAGGTATATACATTATAATTTAACAATATCTGTTATTACTTTAGAGATCAAAAATTTATTCAATTGCACATCATATAATTCCGTTTCAAAATAAGACACTTTTACCTTGTCTTTATTTTGCAGTACCTGATCTGTAATTAAGAATGAATTTTCGAAATTATTAATTAAGTAAAATTGATGAGATTTACCAGTACTTTCCTTAACAGTTAAAATCAAATAATGATTTTTAGTTATAGAATGAATTGTTCCTTCTACTGATAAATCTTCTAATGCCATTGCTTCATCAACAGAAACAGCAGTAGAATCCTCTTCTATCGCATCATCTTTTAATGCTTGTTTACCAACTGCCATCAAGAAATCTGGGCAAAATGAAATCATCTTTATTCCCAATTTTTCTCCAAATGCTCTCATTTGAGCGGAGTTAGACAAGTCTAATCTATCTTTTTTGGGAACTAATTTTTCATATTTACCATAAGCCTCCATCATACATAAACCTAAATTCAATTTTAACTGTTCGTCATTATTAAGATTTAGTTTCTTTTTAGCTATGCAATCACAAGTCCCTTCTGCTATTTTTTCCATATAATCTTGTGCTGATGCATAGTAAGCAAAAAAACAAGTTAAAATTAAAATAAGTCTATTCATAATAAGTTTATTGAGCATTAGCTATTATTTCTGCAATATCTAAAACCTTAATATCGTTTTCTTTCTCACTAAATTTCACACCATCTGTCATCATAGTATTGCAGTAAGGACAACCTGTTGCAATGATATTTGGTTGCGTTTCTAAAGCATCTTTTGTTCTTAAAATATTGATTTCCATATCGCCTTTTTCAGGCTCTTTGAACATTTGAGCACCTCCCGCACCGCAACACAAAGCTGTATTTCTACTTCGTTTCATTTCAACAATGTCTGCATTGGTTTTGGCTAGAATTGCTCTTGGAGCATCAAATTCATTATTGGCACGACCCAAATAACAAGGATCATGAAATGTAATTCTTTTGCCTTTGTAGTAAGAATCATTGAATGAAATTTTACCTTCACTTAATAATTGTTTAATAAATTGCGTATGATGCAATACTTCATATTTTCCTCCTAGACTAGGATATTCATTTTTTAAACAATTGAAAGAGTGTGGATCACAAGTAACTATTTTCTTTACCTCATAAGCATTCAATAATTCGATATTCATTAAAGCTTGCATTTGAAATAAAAACTCATTTCCAGCTCTTTTTGCTACATCACCTGTACAACTTTCTTCCGTACCTAAAACGGCAAAATTTACATTTGCTTTATTTAAAATTCTAACAAAAGCTCTAGTGATTTTTTTTGCTCTTTCATCAAAGCTACCTGCTGAACCAACCCAAAATAAAATTTCTGGTTGTTTTCCTTCAGCCATCATTTCTGCCATAGTAGGCACTACTAAATTTTCTAACATACTAGTATTTTATTTGGATTAATTTTATTCGTTCTTCCAATTCAAGCGATCCATTTGGTTATAAGGCCAAGGAGCACCATTATTCTCAATATTAGACATCATATTGTTTAATTCCATTGGAGCCGCACTTTGTTCCATAACTAAATATCTTCTCATATCTAAAATAATAGATAACGGACTAATACTAACTGGACATTCTTCTACACAAGCATTACAGGTAGTACAAGCCCAAAGTTCCTCTGGTGTAATATAATCGTTTAATAACGACTTCCCATCTTCAACAAAAACACCATTATTGGCATCTATATTTCTACCTACTTCTTCCAAACGGTCTCTAGTATCCATCATAATTTTACGAGGTGATAATTTCTTACCTGTCAAATTAGCTGGACAAGCTGAAGTACATCTACCACATTCTGTACAAGTGTAAGCGTTTAGAAGCTGTACCCAATTTAAATCTTGTACATCGCTAGCACCAAACTTAGCTGGAACAGCATCAGGATTAGCAGGTGCTGCAAAAGGATCAGCATTAGGATCCATCATTAATTTCACTTCATTTGTTACACTCTCTAAGTTGTCCAATTGACCTTTTGGATTCAAATCAGCAAAGTAGGTATTTGGAAATGCTAAAATGATGTGCAAATGTTTTGAAAAATATAAATAATTCAAGAAAATTAGAATCCCAGTAATATGCAACCACCAAGCTGTTCTTTCAACAATTTGAATTCCCTCTAATGAAAATCCAGAAAATAAAGGATGTATAAATTGAGAAATCACATTTCCGCCTAATTCACTTTGCTGGAAGTGGATATCTGCTGCATTCATAATTAAAAAAAAAGACATTAATACCACCTCAAAATATAGAATAGTATTGGCATCTTTACTTGCATAACCTTTCAATTCAGGTTTGGTAAAACGAGCCAACTTAATTACATTTCTTCTTGTCCAAAATACGAACACAGCTACAAGAACAAGTACGGCTAAAATTTCAAAAGAACCAATTAAAATTCCATAGAAACCACCTAAAAATTCAAAAATTCTGTGCGTACCAAACAAACCATCAATGACGATTTCTAACATTTCAAGATTGATAATGATGAAACCAACATAAACAATTAAATGCAATAAAGCAGGTATTGGCCTAGCAAACATTTTCTTTTGTCCTAGCGCAATCAACGTCATGTTTCTCCAACGTTCTGAAGAATTATCAAAACGGTTTACATCTTTACCAAGTTTGATATTTCTAATTAATTTTTTTACATTTTTTGCAAAATAGCCAATTCCAATAGCTAAAATTACTGCAAAAAGAAGTTGTGATACAATACTCATCATAGGTTCACTATTAATTGGTAGATTTAATTTCAGTTGTATTTTCTTTTGGTGCTACGTAAGGTTTGTTTTTCTTTCCAAAAACAGATACATTAATGTAACGTGTTGGATTCAAACGTAAGTCTTGTAAAAGTAATGCTAACTCTTTAGACGTTTTTTCTACATTATTATAAAGAGCTTCATCCTTAAGCAATTTACCCACAGAGCCTTTCCCCTGTTCCATTTCTTTTAAAATACCATTTACATTACCTAAGGTCTCCTCCAAATGCTTCACCGTTCCTGCTAAATTAGCTTTTGCTAAAGAATCAGTCATTTTTGTTAAATTCTGCGAAGTTTTGTCAAAATTGGATAATGTAGTACTTAATTTCGATTTATTTTCAACTAGTAACCCATTTACTTGTTGTGCTACGGAACTAAATTCAGCTAAAGTAGTTTGTAAGGAAGCTATGCTTAACTTTAAGTTTTTCTGGGTTTGAGCATCTAAAGTTGTATTAACATTTTCAAACAATGCATTAGCATTGTCAAGTAATTTTTCAACCTTATCTTTCACAGGAACTAACTGATTAGCAAGTGCATCTGTTAGACCTAATTTTTCAGCTGCTTTTAAATAATCTCCTGAAGCTGTGTAATTGTTATCAGAAAAATTATTTAAGATGGCTATTTCTCTACCTCCCATGATTCCAACACCTTGAATTTCAGCAACACTTGACTTAGCTATGTTAATTTCTTCATTGGTAATGAGCATTTCAACTAACATTTTACCGTCTTTTTGAACCTCTATTTTATTAACTTTTCCAATAGCCAAACCATTTAAAGTTACAGGTGAAGAAGGTGCTAAACCAGCCACATTAGTGTAAACTACATACAACTTATTACTATTATCAAAAAGATTTTTACCTTTCAAAAAGTTAAACCCCCAATAAAATAAGACTATGGATAATATAACTAATACCGCTACTTTTGTTTCTTTAGTACTTTTCAAAGTATATTTTTTTAATTAGCAAAAATAATAATATTTATGATATTTCAAAGCAAAATAGTATGCACGCATACTTTATTTTAATGCTTCTTTCAACGAAATTTCTTTACCTGCTTGAATGGCAACTATAAATGAAGAAGTAAAACCTTTCTTTTTAGCTTCTTCTAAAGCCAATTTAGCTTTTTTATAGTCCGTAGTTAAACCATAAAAATATTTATAAATTGTTCTATCTTTTTGAATGGTAACTCCTTTTAAGCCTTTGAAATTAGAGGGGATAGTCTCCATTTTTTTACCACTTGCCGAAATTTGAACTTTAAACTCAATATCTGAATTTTCTTTTTCTTTAGTTTCTTTAGTTACTTCAGTATTATTTGTTTTATCTTTTTTTATCTCAGTTTCAGCATTCTCATTTTTCTTAGGCAAATTGGTATCCGCATGAAAGTAATCTTTTTTATAATTAATAATTGCAGTGGCAATTGCCTCAGCTAGTTTTTGTTGTCCTTGCTCAGCGTTTAAAAAAGCACCTTCTGCTTTATTAGATACAAACCCCATTTCAATTAAAATTCGAGGCATAGCTATTTTTCTTAGTACTAAAAAACCAGCTTGTTTAACTCCTCTATTTTTATTTGAAGTGAACTTTGTAAACGCTTGTTGCACTTTACCAGCTATTTCAATACTTTGCTGTAAATTTTCTTCTTGCAAAATTGAAATACCAATAACCGATTCTGGCTTTTTTGGGTCAAAACCATCATATTTTATTTTGTAATTACTTTCTAAAGTAACCACCGCATTTTCTTTCTTGGCAACCTCTAAATTGGAGGCACTCTTGGTAATCCCCATCACATACGTTTCATTCCCTGCCGCAGTTTGATTTGGATTAGCGTTACAATGCATAGAGATAAACAAATGTCCTTTAGATTTGTTGGCAATAGTAGCACGTTCGTCTAATTCTACAAAAACATCTGTACTTCTGGTAAAAACAACTTCTATATCATGCTCCTCTTTTAGGATATCCCCTACTTTTAAGGCAGTTTTTAAAGCAATATTCTTTTCGATATTTCCATGATAGGTAGCACCATAATCTTTACCTCCATGACCTGCATCTAACACTACTTTAAATTTCTTATTTTGTGCCCAATGTCCAATGGAACATAAAAAAAGTAAAATAAAAAAAAATAATTTCTGATTCATTTTATATTATTTATCCTCAACAATAAAAGCTGAAGTATAACCTTTAGCTTTCGCCTCTGCTACTAATTTTTTACACGCTTCTTTAGTACTTCCAGCACCATAATAATATTTATAACCATTAGCCTCTTCTGTGACAGTGATATTCGACAATCCTCTAAAATTAGACGGTATAAGTTCTAGCTTTTTAGTACTATAACTAATTTGTACTTTAAATTTCTTTTCAGTATTTACCTTCGTTGTATCTACCACAAGATTATAATTAGGATCATCTTTAATTGTTACCAATTCTGGTTTTGGTTCTTCAACTATAATAGGTATTACTATTTTAGGTTCAAACAAAGGGGTATCGGTTTCAAATAATTGGTTTTTATATTTTAAAATGGCTAGAGCAATGACTTGCGCAAAATTGTGTCTTCCTTCCTTTGAATTGATGTATTTAGACTCTTTTGCATTAGACAAAAAACCTAATTCGATTAAGACACCAGGCATAACTGTAGCATCGAGAACCCACAAAGGTTGTTGGTGCATTCCCAAATCTTTTCTTTGCAGGGTATTTTTAAATTGATTTTGAACTTCGCTAGCAAAAGCGATACTCTGCAACAGCGTTTCTTCTTGTAAAATTTTTAACCCTATTTGAGTACTAGGGTTATTAGGGTCGAATCCTTTATAATCTTTTTTGTAGTTATCCTCTTGAAAGATTACAGCATTCTCTGTTTTAGCAATTTCAAAGTTCATATTAGAACGAGACAACCCCATCACTAGAGTCATAGAACCTGAGGGATTAGGTGAAGTTGAAGAATTACAATGCACAGAAACAAACAAATTTGCTTCAAAATCGTTTGCCATTTTAGCTCTATCCTTCAAAGGGATAAAAACATCTGTTTTTCTAGTATACTTAATATTGAAATCTGGGTACTTTTCTAATATTTGTCCTACTTGCAAAACCACATCAAGGGCTATTTCTTTTTCTATGCAACCATTTTTCTGAGCACCAGGGTCTTTACCTCCATGACCGGCATCTAAAACCAGTTTAAATTTTCTATCTTGTGCTGTTGATAGGAATGACAATACTATAGTGACAATTACTAGGAATTTCTTCATCTTTAAAAATTAGTTATAATTTTACTAAATAGATAAAATTTAACGAAAAATATACGTAAGTTTGACACCGCAAAAATCAAACCACTTTTACAAAAATAGTATATAAAGATTTGAGTACAAAGTTAATTCATATCGTTTTTTTTATTTTTTTTCTAAGTATTGGAAATTCAAGTGTTTATTCCCAAAATGAAAAAAAAACAGACTCGCTTAAGCTCAGCCCTTCTGCTTTATTAAAACCAAATGATTCTATTAAAAAAGATTCTGTAAAAAAGAAAAAAGTATTCATAGAAGGCATTGTTAAGAGAAAAGCTAAAGATTATGAAAGACTTGACCAGCGAAAAAAGCAATTGACCCTTTATAATCAAGCAGAATTATATTATCAAGACTACGAAATCAAATCAGGAATTATTGTACTTGATTATGACAAAAATGAAATCTATGCTGGACGATTGAAAGACAGCACAGGCAAATACACTCAATATCCCTATTTTAAACAAGGTGAAACAGTTATAGAACCCGATTCTATTCGTTATAACACCAAAACTGGAAAAGCTAAAATTTGGAATTCTAATACCAAGCAAGGTGAGATGTTTATTCATGCGGAAATTTCTAAAAGAGAAAATGATTCCGTGTTGTTTTTCCAGAAAGCTCGTTTTACAACGTCTGAAAACAGGGAAGATCCAGAATATTATTTTCTAGCTTATAAATCTAAATTTGTACCTAAAAAGAAGTTTGTTACGGGTTTAACCCATATGTATATTTACAATGTACCTACTCCAATTGGTGTTCCATTTGCTTTTTTCCCTATGAGTGATAAAAGCACCTCAGGAGTCATTATTCCTACGCCTGGTCAGAACAATGATAGGGGTTATTTTTTGCAGAATGGAGGATATTACTTTGCTTTGAGTGACTATTATGATTTGGCCATATTGGGTGATTATTACACCAATGGGAGTTATGCCCTAAGAGCAGAATCTATGTATGCAAAAAAGTACAAATTTAACGGTACGGTTCAGTTTAGATATGAGAACCAAGTCTTTGGGGAAAAAGGTTTCCCTAATTATTCTAAGACTAATTTGTATAATATTCAGTGGTCGCATAGCCAAGATGCTAAGGCCTCTGCGAATTCAAGGTTTGCTGCTTCAGTTAATTTTGGTAGTAGTAGGTATTTTAGACAATCCATTAACATTATTAATGTAGGTTCTAATTTGAACAACACCATGAGTTCATCGATTAGTTATTCAAAGACTATCCCAACAGTTCCTTTGATTAACTTTTCATTAGCCGTAACACACAATCAAAACACAAATACACGAGTAGTTAATTTAACTTTACCCACTTTTAATGCCAGTGTAGATCGTATTTTCCCATTTGCTAAGGAAGATGGAATTAAGAAAGGTGTTTTCGAGAATATCAATTTTCAGTATACCGTAAAAGGGGATAATAGAGTTAACACCACCGAGGATTTACTATTTACGTCAGGGATGTTTAAAGATGCCTTATCTGGGGTTTCTCATTCCCTTCCTATTACTACCAATTTTAAACTATTTAACTTCTTTAGTGTTACTACTGGAGTAAATTATACAGAAAACTGGGTATTCAATACGTTTGATAGGTACTATGATTCCACTACAAATACAGTTGTCAATAAACGAAATAATGGGTTTGATTCCTATCGTACCTATGGATTTAGTTCGGGGATTGGGACGACTGTTTATGGAACTTATACTTTTAAAGAGACCAATAAAATACAGGCTATTCGTCACCTTATGCGACCTAGTTTAACTTATGGTTATACTCCAAGTTTTGAGCAGTATTATGATACCTATTTAGATGCCAATGGAAATCCAATTGATTTTAGCCGATTTGACGGCACATTATTAGGTGCTCCAAGTAAACAAATAGCTAATGCGGTGGGGTTTGCTTTGAACAATTCCCTTGAGGCTAAAGTAAGAGATGATGAAAATCCCAAAGGAGAATCTAAGAAGATATTTATATTGAATCAGTTTAACTTTTCTACCAATTATAATTTTGCAGCCACTTCTTTCAAGTTATCTCCTATTCGTTTTACAGGAGGGACGCAATTATTTGAGAACAAGTTAGGATTAAATTTTGGGGCTACATTTGACCCATATGATTTAAATGAATCTGGTAATCGCATAGATGAATATAGTATTAGTAATGGCAATGGATTAGTTCGAATGACTAGTGCCAATATTTCCTTAAATTACAACTTATCGAGCAGAGATTTTGGAGCAGACAAGGATAAGGAGAAAGACAAAGCTAAACAACAGAATGTACAGAATGGGGGTCGTGAAGATGATTTATTTGGTCGTGGTGCTGACTTAAGTAACAATAATCAGACCTTATTTGAAAAGAAGCGTGACATTTCACAAAAAGAATTATATCAGTTTCAAATTCCGTGGGATTTAAGGGTTGCCTATTCCCTTACTTATGCTAATGATCGAAAAGAGCGTGAAATTACTACTAACTCGTTGATGTTATCTGGAAACATTGATTTAGCGGTGAAGTGGAAAATGGGGTTCTCGTCTGGTTATGATTTTGCTCGAAATGGGTTAAGTTATACCCAATTGCGTTTTGAGCGAGATTTAGAGAGTTGGCGAATGAGTTTTAGTATTGTTCCAGTAGGTATTTATAATTATTGGAATTTCTTTATTGGAATTAAGTCCTCGATGTTAAAAGATATTAAGTGGGATAAACAAAAACTACCAGATCCACGTTTACGATAAAATTATCACTCTATATGAAAAAAGTTATTTTTACAGAAAAAGCCCCTGCTCCAATTGGTCCTTACAATCAAGCCATTTTAGTAGGTAATACCCTTTACACCTCTGGTCAAATTGCTATTGATCCTGTCACTAATGCATTAGTTTTAGACAGTATTGAGGAGGAAACTAAGTTAGTAATGGAAAACCTCAAAGCTATTTTAGAGGCTGCCGACTTAACTTTTGAGCATGCTATAAAAGCTACTATTTTCATTAGCGATATGGCTAATTTTGCTAGAATAAACAGTGTTTATGGTAGCTATTTTGATGTGGCCACTGCTCCTGCTCGTGAAACAGTACAAGTAGCGTGTTTACCTAAAAATGTAAATGTAGAGATTTCATTAGTGGCTCAACGTTTTTAAGCTTTTAAAAAATCCTTTTACTTATAGGGAGAGGGTCACCTCTCCTCTTTTTTTATATGGTGAATTGGAATTTATTTCTACTCCCAAAAGAAGTAGCTAAATAGACTTTGTCATAATATTGAAATCATGTTGTTAAAACAACTGACATACTCTTATTTCAATTCTTCAAAAATATAACGTTCCTCATAGGGAATCTCAAATCTATCTAAAATCATTAAATATTCTTCTTTGAAAGTTGATTTAGTATGATGTTTCTCTTGATTCTTAATATAATTGTATACAGCATCTATTTGAGAATGACTATATGAAAAAGCACCATATCCTTCTTGCCATTCAAAACGATTTAGCAAAAAGTGATTATCATTGATATATTTAGATGATTTCGCCTTAACTGTTTTCATCAATTCAGATATAGAAACCGTTGGTTTTAACCCTAGAAAACAATGCACATGATCTTCAACTCCATTTACGATTATTGTCTTACAACCAGTTTCATTAATTAAAT
>CAYNNB010000036.1:0-22713 GCA_964398425.1 uncultured Flavobacterium sp. | reverse complement strand
AATACATCTTTTACATCTCCAGTTAAAACACCTCCTTGAATTGCAGCTCCAATAGCAACTACTTCATCAGGATTAACTCCTTTTGACGGTTTTTTACCAAAGAATTTCTCAACTTCTTCTTGAATAACAGGAATACGTGTGGATCCACCTACTAAGATAACTTCATCAATATCTGAAGTTGATAGTCCAGCATCTTTTAATGCTTTTGCTACTGGGTCCATAGAGCGTTTCACTAATTCATGAGCTAATTGCTCAAATTTTGAACGTGTTAATGTTTGTACCAAGTGTTTTGGCCCAGAAGCTGTTGCTGTTACATAAGGTAAGTTAATTTCTGTTTGAGCAGAAGAGGATAACTCAATTTTTGCTTTTTCAGCAGCTTCTTTTAAACGTTGTAAAGCCATAGGGTCTTTGCGTAAATCTACCCCTTCAGCAGCGTTGAATTCGTTTGCTAACCAGTCAATAATCACTTGGTCAAAATCATCACCTCCTAAGTGTGTATCTCCATTAGTAGATAATACTTCAAATACACCGTCACCTAATTCTAAGATAGAGATATCAAATGTTCCTCCACCTAAGTCATAAACCGCGATTTTTTGATCTTTTCCTGCTTTGTCTAAACCATAAGCTAATGCAGCAGCTGTCGGTTCATTGATGATACGCATCACTTCTAAACCTGCAATTTGTCCCGCTTCTTTGGTAGCTTGACGTTGAGCATCGTTAAAGTAAGCTGGTACGGTAATAACTGCTTGAGTTACTGTTGTTCCTAAATAATCTTCAGCGGTTTTCTTCATTTTTTGAAGTGTCATTGCTGATAATTCCTGCGGTGTATATAAACGACCATCAATATCAACCCTTGGTGTATCGTTATCCCCTTTAACCACTTTATAGGCCACAGTTGAAGCTTCTTTTGAACTTTCTGAGTATTTATTACCCATAAATCGTTTAATTGAAGCAATTGTTTTTGTTGGGTTAGTCACTGCTTGTCTTTTTGCAGGATCTCCCACTTTAATTTCACCACCTTCAACGAATGCGATTACTGATGGTGTTGTACGTTTTCCTTCTGCGTTAGCAATTACTACTGGTTCTCCACCTTCCATTACTGCCACACATGAGTTGGTTGTACCTAAGTCAATTCCAATAATTTTACTCATAATATTTTCTCCTTTTTAATGCTTTTTAATAGTTCCTCTAGGAGTGAACTGTGCGTTGCACGATTCGAAATAGTCAATTCTTATGCCAACTCATTTTTTGAATTAATTTGTCAGTTTTTTTATTTACGAATTTATTTTAGGCTGACAAACTGACATTTGTTGTTTTTTGTGGCAGGAATTATTCTTTTAAAAATGTCAATAAAACTTTAAAATAGAAAAGTAGCCTTTAATGGAGGCAATGAAAATAGTCTAGTGTTAATAATAAAATTAGAAAAAAATCTATTTTAATTCAATGTAAAATATTGCAAAAACAATTTTTTAGCTTGTTGTTTTTTTCTTTATGTTGAAAACTGCTATTGATAAAGCAATAAGAGCATAAGCAATTAATTGTGTTATTTGTACATCTTCCTTAAAATAGAAAAGAGCTAATACGAAATGAATCAATGGGTTAGTATACATCAGAATTCCAACGGCAGAAGAATTCATTCCTTTTAATGCATACAAATTTAAATATAGAGGGATAATGGTAAATAAAATGACAATTAATGTCATCATATTATAAAATGAACTAGCTGTTGGGATGGGACCAGCATATTTTGGAAAAAAAGGGAACAAAACAAAAGAGGCAATTATCAGTTGAATGGTTAAAATAATGAACTTATCAAAGTTGCCATTTTTACGTTGGGATATTAAATATAGGGCAAAAGATGTGGCAATGATTAGACTATATATCAAATCTTGAACATGACCATAGGAAAGTAGAATACAACTAATTACACATAATAAAACGGCTATCCACTGCCATTGGTTTAATCGTTCTTTTAAAAGAAAAAAGGCTAGTACAGTGGTTATAATAGGACAAATTAAATAAGCAAAGGAAGCCGATTGTAAACTTACATGATTTACGGCATACATGAATAAAAACCAATTTAATACTAATAAAAATCCGCCACCAATAGTCAATGTTAAAAACTGTTTTTTTTCTTTTTTACTGAAGGTTAAGTAGGTATTCCAGCTGTTTCTTACAATGTCTTTTCTAAGAGTTATATTTAGTAGTAACAATAAAATTGTAGAAAAAAAGACCCTGTAAAACAAGATATCTATCGAAGGATAGTTGTGCAATGGTTTTAAGGCTAGACTAAAAAATCCCCATATGATAAAGGATAATAAGGCGTAAAAAAAGTATTTATTAAGTGGCATAGTAATTTTTTTCAAAGATAAGAATTAATAATTCTAACATTAGGGATGTTACTACGCTAATCTTATGTTAAAACCAACCATCAAAAAAATAGACTATCTTTGCCAAACAAATTTAATATATGACATTCGAAGATTTAAAATTACACCGCAATATTACTGAAGTACTTAAGGAAGAAAATTATGTAGCTCCCACACCAATTCAACAACAAGCTATCCCAATTATTTTAGAAGAACATGATTTAGTTGGTTGTGCTCAGACTGGAACAGGTAAAACGGCTGCATTTGCGATTCCTATTCTCAATTATTTACACCCTATTATTGGTTCAAAAAATAAAAGAAAAGTAATCCGAACTTTAGTATTGGCTCCAACTCGTGAATTAGCGCATCAAATTTTAGATAGTTTTGAAACCTATGGTCGCTATATGAATACGAAAGCAATGGTGATTTATGGTGGTGTCAATCAGGTTCCGCAAGTAAATAAGATTAAAGAAGGGGTCGATATTTTAATTGCGACACCCGGACGTTTATTGGATTTGCACAAACAAGGGTTTATTGATTTAAATCATTTACATCATTTAGTGATTGATGAAGCAGATCAAATGTTAGATATGGGCTTTATAAATGATGTAAAAAAAATCATTAAACTTACACCAGATAACAGACAAACCTTATTGTTTTCAGCTACAATGCCAGCTGCAATTAGAGAATTAGCAGACCAATTTTTGAAAAGTCCAAAATTTGTTTCGGTTACCCCAGTGTCTAGCACGGCAGAAAAAGTGAACCAGAAAGTATATATGGTTCAAAAAGAAGATAAAAGAAAACTATTAATTTATTTACTACAAGAGGAAAAAATAACGAATGTTTTAGTTTTTGTTCGTACCAAACACAGCGCAGATAATGTGGTAAAAGCATTAAAAAAGAATGAAATTACAGCAGAGGCCATACATGGTGATAAATCGCAATCTGCTCGTTTACGTGTATTGGATGAATTTAAAACTAAACAAATTGGAGTACTCGTAGCTACTGATATTGCTGCTAGAGGTATTGATATTGACTTACTTCCTTTTGTTATTAATTTTGATATACCTAATATTCCTGAAACTTATGTGCACCGTATTGGTCGCACTGGTAGAGCAGGAAATGAAGGGTTAGCTATTTCGTTTTGTGGTAAAGATGAATTGACGTATTGGAAAGATATTGAAAAATTAACCCGCCAACAAATCAAAGTGGTAAAAGATAATCCATTTCCGTTTAGAGAATATACTGAGGAAGAGAAAACTGCCAAACAGAATGACCGCAGAAATCCTAAGAAACAAAATACTGGACAAAAACCAGCGGGAACAAGCAATGCTAAAAAAGCTTCTAATTCCAAAAAGTCCGATGCGTCTAAGAAAAACAAAAAACGTTGGTATTAATTGATTTAAGAGTGAAGTAAAAATACCACAGTTTATAATCATATTAGAAGGAACAGGTTCAGTGTTGAATTTGTTCCTTTTTTGTTTCATGTATTTTATTATTTCCAAAACAGTATTACAATTGAAAGTAAAAAAACAATGATTGTTAAAGAAAACAAAGTTTATTCATTGCAATAATTGGAAAGAATTAATTTCTGTTTTAGTAAGTTGTTTTTTTATTTTTTCACAAATTTCTCAATTCTGTACTTAAAAATTTCACCACTAAATTCTAAATTCTAAATTCTAAATTTTACCTTTGCTACTATAACGATTTAGTATATGGAATGTATTTCAGTTTTTGATATGTTGAAAATAGGGGTAGGACCTTCAAGTTCGCATACCCTAGGACCTTGGCGTGCTGCAGAAAAATTTTTAGCCGAATTGAGAAATAAAAATCAAATGGATAATATCAATCGGGTGAAAGTAGATCTGTTTGGTTCATTATCATTAACAGGGAAAGGTCATGCAACGGATTTAGCAGTTATGCTTGGATTAAGTGGTGCAGATCCAGAATACATACCCGTGGAAAGTATAGATGTAATTATTTCTGCTATCAATAATAAAAACGAAATTTTTTTAGGAAACGAAATTTTAATTCCATTTCATGTGGATATGGATATTATTTTTAATCGTAATTTTTTACCTTTTCATGCGAATGGATTAACATTTACAGCCTATACGGATAATGGTGAATACACTTCTACTTTTTATTCTATTGGAGGAGGATTCGTGGTGAAAGAAAATGAAGATAATCACAAAAGTGATATTAAATGTGCTTTTCCTTTCCCAATTGATAAGGCTACAGAATTATTGGAATATTGTCAAAAGGAAAATAAGAAAATTTCAGAAATCGTTTTTGAAAATGAAAAATCTATGCGTTCTGAAGAAGAAATTCATAACGAATTACTTCGCATTTGGGATACGATGTTAGAATGCATGTACATTGGATGTCACACGGAAGGAACATTACCCGGAGGCTTAAATGTAAGACGTCGTGCTTATGATATGCATAAGAATTTAATTGGGGTCTTGCCTTATGATAATCCGTATTCATGGTTGAAAATCATTCGTCAAACAGAAGTAAAGTTTAGACAAATCCTTAAATGGGTGTCTTGTTTTGCGTTAGCAGTTAACGAAGTAAATGCTTCATTAGGTCGTGTAGTTACGGCACCAACAAACGGGAGTGCAGGAGTTATTCCTTCTGTACTTATGTATTATATGGTAATCGAAAACCATGACGCTAATGAGAATCAAATCAAACAGTTTTTGATGGTTGCAGGTGAAATTGGAAGTATCTTCAAAAAAGGAGCAACAATTTCCGCCGCTATGGGAGGATGTCAAGCAGAAATCGGAGTATCAAGTGCCATGGCCGCAGGCGCTTTGTGTGAATTAATGGGAGGTACGCCTGAGCAAGTTTTGATGGCTGCAGAGATTGCCATGGAGCATCATTTAGGATTAACTTGTGATCCTATTGGTGGTTTAGTTCAAGTGCCTTGTATTGAACGCAATACTATGGGGGCAATCAAAGCCATTAATGCAGCAGAATTGGCCTTAGAAACCGATGCTAAAAACGCAAAAGTTCCTCTAGATAAAGTGGTAAATACTATGTGGGAAACAGCAAAAGATATGAATAATAAATATAAAGAAACTTCTGAGGGAGGATTAGCAGTAGCAGTAGGGTTGGCAGATTGTTAATTATTTGCCTTTTTTAATTGCTTTATTTCCAATTGTAATTTTTTTATTTCTTTTACTAAGTCGAGGTTCTCTTCTATAGTTTGATGTACAATTACATCATGGCATAAAAGGTTGTTTTTGGTAAAATAATGGGTAATTTGTTGGTCTAAATCTGCGTTAAAAGACGTACATGAAACATCTAATTCAATAACTTTATTTTCAGAGTGAATGGCGTAATTCACCACATGATAATTGGGCTCTATTTTATCTTTGATTATTTGTTCCACGCGGTATTGAAACATGTTTTGAATAGCTAATTCGTAAGCAAAATAGAGAGCTGGTACTAGTGTCAGTAAACTAATGAATACTAACCACCCATTAAGAGATTGGATGGAGGTATTCGATTGTTGTTGAAACTTTAAATATTTGGTCATAATTAATATCCCTAAACCTATAAATACTGAATTGATGGAGTAGGTGTAAAGACCTCCAAATAAATATTCTATATTCCAATGAGCAATACCAAAACCTGCAGTGCATAACGGTGGAATACAAGATGTAGCCACAGCTACAGCAATAATAACTTGAGTTCCACTTTCTCTAGAAATAGCTAACATAGCAGCTAATCCGCCAATAAAGGCTAGTAAAACATCAAAAAAAGTCGGCTTGGAAAAACCGATTAATTCCTCTGTTTCTATCGAATACGGATTGATAAAGTAGTATAGGGTGGAAAAAATAATACTGACTATAATGATTTTAAATGCATTCAGTAAACTGTTTTTGAATAAAGTTATATTAGAAGTTCCAATTGAAAATCCAATACCAAAAATGGGACCCATTACTGGGGATAGTATCATGGCACCAATAACGGCACTTTTTGAATTAATATTTAATCCAATACAAGCAATAAGAATAGCAAAAGCCAAAAGCCACAAGTTTTTACCTTTAAATTCAACTCCTTCCTTGATTTCAAGATAGGTTTGTTCCTCTGCCTCTTGAGAAGATTTTAAATCAAATAATTGGCGAATATATCGTTTAAAAAGGGATAACTTAGCTATCATAGTTAAAATTCAAAGCTAAGGCTCGAAGTTACACAAAAAATGTCTTTTTGAGTAGCAGCTGTAAATACTTTTTGGCTAGCGTGGTACCATTTTCCTTCTACTCTTATTTTGCATTTTGAATTAGGTAGAAAATCAAAATTAATCGAATTGCCTATTGTTTTAAAGGGTGTAAGATTACTAGAAAGTATAACATTATAGGGGTCTTCATAATACTCTAAACGATAAGCTAATTGCCATTTTGAATTAATATTATATTGATTAATGATCACCGGACTAAACCAATTTACTAAGTGAGTTGAATCTGAGGATATATTTTGGAGGCCACAATCTAATCCTAAAATGGTATGCCATTTTAAATGCCATTTTGTATCCCAATATAAATTACTAAAATAACGATAGCCTAGTACTGTTTCATAAAATTCTTTTCCAATAAAAGTACTCCAGTTAATTAAATTGTTTTCATTAGGCTTATATACCATTTGGGTTCCAAAAGCTGGTGGGATTTTGGAAGCTACTTTTTCAATATGTTGCCAGCCGTTAGTAATTAATCCTGAAATACTCCATTTGTCATTTAACTGAAGGTTTAATTTTATTCCAGTCATATAATAGGGAGAATTTTCAGCTAATAATGAACGTGTTAAGGTTAAATTGGAGGCCGTTGAAGCCGATTCAAATCCAATGTAACTTGGTAAAATACCCGCTTCAAGTGATGTTTTTTTATTTTTATCTAAAAACACTCCAACATAAGCTTCGTTAATATATTTAATGGATTCTGTGGCATAATTATCTTCAACATAAGTACCCGCATGAACAGAAAATTTTGCATATACATTTTCATAGCTAATATTGGCTCTTAATAAAGCAATATTCAAATTAAAACTGTTTTGTCTGTTATAATTGTATTGAAAAGGCTGTTTGTATTTCGTTTCGGGTTGGTCAAAATCGTAGGAATAATAAGTGTCTAAATAGCCTGAAAAATTTATCTTAACTTTTGAGATGCTATCTTGAGCACTTGTAATTATTACATGAAATAAAAAGAGATAACTTAATAAAGTTCTCATGAATTGTTTTTGCCAAATGTACTATAATATTCAAATTAAAAAAATGACCTAAATCATATGAAATAGGTCTATCTTTCTTTTTGATTTTTTATAATCTGAAATTGACAGCAAGTATAATTCTATTCTCAGATTTTTTTAAATCCGCTTTCCAGTCTGGATCCAAAGTATCATTGCTAAAACCAGTTTGGGATGTTGTACCACCAGGTCCGGTAAAGTAAGGAATATTCGCATTTCGATATGCATATTCTATTCTAAAAGTGATAAAATCACTGGGCATAAAATCAAAAGTTGTACTTAATTGACACATTTTTATTTTTTCTCCTTCTGAAATTGCAGTTTCGTAATCATTAGGTGTAATACCTGTTTGGGCTGGACTGAAAGCTAAATAGCCACCTGGGTTAGTAACATAATCTGCTCGAATAGTCCATCCAATTTTATTTTGGTTAAACCACAAGCGATTAACGAATGAAGTTCCTGCCATAAAATTATCTTTAGATTTTAATCCATCACCCTGTTGAAAACCATAGTGGTTATTTAAACTAAATGCTGCTTGAGACAGACCATTTTTTTTATTTTCATTTTTAAAATAACGATAAACAATGCTATTGTCATGATGAAAACGCATGATGTTTGATAATTCGGGAAGACCACTTTTACTATCTTTTCCATAATAAAAATTAGCAACTAATTGTAGATTTTCATTTGGTCTATAATAATTTGAATTCCCTATACCTGGATTTTTATTCCAACTGTTATAAGATTGCCATCCATTTAACAACCAAAGTTCAGTTTTATAGTTTTTAGTTGGATAATATTGAACTCTTGCTCCTTGAAAATAAAAAGGTGTAAAATCACATACCATACTTCGTTGGTAACTCCAATTTTCTTGTGTTAAATAACTTTCAAGTCCAATATAGCTCATGAAAATTCCCATTTCTAAATTTAATCCATAATTAACATTAAAATGGTAACCCGCTGCTGCTTCTCTAATGATTTTTAAATTATTTGTACTCGTATTTCTACCTCTATATATAGAACCATCAGTTTCTTGTATAATATTTAACATGCTTCCTGTTTGAAGCCATAATCGACCAATGGTGTTTTTATAGTTTGATTCTATACCTATGCTTGCCAATGCTAAACTAAATTCATTACTTCTTGATGTTACAGCTGATATGGTTTGTGTATTGTCTTTAGGATGAGCAAAATTATAATTAAAATACCCATCTAAATATACTACTCCAGTTAATATAGTTTTACCCTTTTGATCTTTTAATTGGAGTGGAAATTCTTTTTGTCTATTTTGTCCATTGATCCAAGTTAAATTGTAATTTTCAAAAGGAATTTTTGTTTTTAAAGAATCTGTTTGCGACCAAATAAATTGGGTAAAAATGATCGAGAGGATTGTTTTTTTTATCATTTCTTTATAAAATAATTAATGTTTTATCTTCATAAAAATAGATTTCAAGTAAGTCACTACTTTTAATCCATTCCCCTTCATCGATTAATAGACTAAAAGGTGTATTTATTTTCTTGAGTATCCAGTAGGATATAAAGGATTGACTACCATGAGCAAAACTTTCTATGGTGCCAATTTTTTCTTCACCATTTTTAAGAAGTAACTTTACTTTTTTATTAGTTAGTTGTTCCCATTTTTCAAAAATGATTTTAGTTTTATCTAGTTTCATAATGTTCACGTTTTAATTCAATATTTGTAATAGGTTGGTAAACCAATGGGACTTGTTCAATAATCACATCACTTTTATCTAATCCAAAAGCTTTTTCATCTGAGATCCCTAGTTCTTTTAAATATCTATAACCATTCAATAATAAATTGTCTTTAATACAAAAGTCATTTTCAACAGATAAATATTTTTCTAGAACCACAAATTTAAAATCAGGTTCAGAATTGTATTTTGTTGAACCATCGGGTCTAATATGTAAATTCAATTCTTTATTATTAACTAATTCTTGCACTATTTTTTTAAAATATAATTCTGTTTTTGGTTGAATTCTAAACCCAACATTAATATTGATTTTAATTACTTTATCATCAATTAATTCAGAAACATTGTAACTTAATGTATATGGCTCATTGGTTCGGTTCAGATGTAAAAACCAGTACACATCTGCACGTTTTGGCTTTTTTGAAAATATTGATTTGATTATTTTTTCTTCAATATGATGTCTTCTATCCGCTTTAGATAAATAAATTAAATGTGTTGCAAATTTTGGAATAGAATCGTCTTTGCTTAATTCAGCTAATTGATTACTGTATTTTCCTAATTCAGTAAATTTTGTATAACGATTGTGTATTTTTCGGGCTTGATACCAAACATACATGACCATAAAAATTCCTAATTCAAAGAATAAAAACATCCATCTTTCTTTAATTTTTGCTACATTCGCTACAAAGAATGAGGTTTCAACTAGGGCAAATAATCCGACGATTCCCCAAACAGCTAGCTTGTTCCATTTTAATCGGTATCTCAAGAAATAACCTAATAAAAGTGTTGTCATCATCATTGTTATTGTAATAGAAAAACCATAAGCGGCTTCCATATGTTCAGACGAACGGAAATACAAAATCATTAAAATGCATCCAAACCATAATACATAATTTACACTTGGGATATAAATTTGTCCTTTAGTTTCAGAAGGTTGTCTAACTGCTACTCTTGGCCAAAAATTTAAATTAATGGCTTCACTAATCAAGGTGTAACTTCCACTGATAAGTGCTTGCGATGCAATTATTGTAGCTAAAGTTGCTATTATAATACTTGGAATTAAAAACCAATTAGGCATAATTTCAAAGAAAGGATTTCTACCATTTAAATAATTTTCTGATTGGTGCATTAACCAAGCTGCTTGTCCTAAATAACAGAATACTAAGCTTGTTTTAACAAAAATCCAACTGATACGGATATTTTTAATTCCACAATGTCCTAAATCAGAGTATAGTGCTTCTGCTCCTGTTGTACATAGAAAAACAGAGCCTAATAACCAAAATCCTTTAGGATATTGTGAAAGCATTTCATAAGCATAAAAAGGGTTTAATGCCTTAATAATGTCTGGGTGTACTATTATTTGACTAATTCCAACCACTAGTAACATACTAAACCAAACAGCCATTATTGGTCCAAATAATTTTCCTATTGTTTGAGTACCAAATCGTTGAAAAAAGAATAACAAAGATAAAATTAATACAACAATTCCAACGGTTATTGTATTCCCTGGTTGAATGGTGTTTTTAAATTGATCTACCATTCCTAAACCTTCAATCGCAGAAGCAACAGATATAGGAGGCGTAATTATACCATCAGCCAGAAGTGTAGTAGCACCTAAAATTGCAGGAATTACTAATTTTTTTCCATAACGTCTTACCAAAGCATACAATGAAAATATACCACCTTCTCCATTGTTATCAGCTCTTAATGTCAACCAAATGTACTTGATTGAGGTTTGAATAACTAGGGTCCAAAATATGGCAGAAACGCCACCATAAACTAAAATTTCTTCAATTTTTCTTGAACCAATTACTGCTTTTAATGCATATAGAGGGCTGGTTCCTATATCACCATAAATGATACCTAATGCAACAAGTAAACTTGCAGCAGTGACTTTGTTACTAAAGCCTTGTTTTGTTTCCATAAATACTTTAAATAAATATGGTACAAAGTTCGGCTCTATTTTATAGAGAAAATATAAAGAATATAGTGAGGGATATAAAGAAAATATAAAGATTTATTGAAATCGATATCCGACACCACTTTCAGTTATGATGTGCTCTGGAGCATTTGGATTATTTTCAATTTTTTTGCGAAGAGTACCAACAAAAACCCTGAGATACTGTGTTTCAGTTTGTGAACCTACTCCCCAAATTTCTTTTAATATAAATTGATGTGTTAGTACTCTCCCTTCATTTTTTGCAAAAAGTGATAAAAGATTAAATTCGGTGGCTGTTAATTTTATTACAGCATCATTTTTTTTGACAATATGTGCCACTAAATCAATTTTTAAGGAATCAAATTGTAAAATTGTTTCATTGTTTTCATTGTCATTTCTGCGCAAAGAAGCTCTTATTCGAGCCATGAGTTCAGCATTTCTAAAGGGTTTAGTCAAATAATCTGTAGCACCATTATCAAGTGCTTTTACAATATCTTCTTCTTGATTTAAAACCGATAGTATAATGATTGATTTGTTATACCAAATACGTAATTCTTTCAATACTTCATGTCCACTTTTATCTGGTAAACTTAAATCTAAAATAATAGCTTCTGGAGTATGATTAGCGGCTAATAAAATACCTTTTTTTGCATTTTCGGCATGTATAACCTTATAATCATTACTTTCTAGTGTTATTTCTAGCAGTTTTCTAATTTGAGGTTCATCATCAATTATAAGTATATCTGCCTTACTCATTTTTTAAATTATTTATATAGGTAGTTTCCACAGGTACAAAAATATCAAATTTTAATCCAATTGGTTGTGTATTCTTTACTTCTATTGATCCATTCAATGCATCAGTAAATCCTTTTACTATTGATAATCCTAATCCTGTTCCACCTGTTATTGTTTGTGGAACTCTAAAAAATTTATCAAAAATATAAGGTAGATGCTCTTGAGGAATACCCTTTCCAAAATCTTGAAAACGTACATTTAAAATTTGATTTTCAATCTCTATTTCAATTTGAATTGGTTTTTCTTCAGGAGTATAAAGCAAAGCATTTTTAATAATATTTATAACAATTTGTTCTAAAAAAACAATATCAATTTTACATATAGGTAAGTTATCATTGGTTTTCAATTGAATTCTAGTATTATTTTGAAAATTATTTTTAATATAACGATAAAATTCTTCATTGATATCACACCATTCATATTTTGGAATCAATAATCCAGATTCTAATCGACTCATATTAAGTAAATTTTCAACATGATAATTCAATTTTAAACCCGCAATTTGAATTTCATTTAATAAAATGCTTTTATTTTCAACCGAAATTTTATCTTGATAATCTTTTAAAATATCAGTTGAACCAATTATTGTAGAAATTGGAGTTCTTAATTCGTGTGAAAGTGAATTTAGTAAAGTATTATATAAAATAAATGTTTTTTCTTTCTCCTCTTTCTCTCTGGCTTTTTCTTCAATTTTTTTAAGTTTAAATTGTAATACGGCATTGATTAATGCTACAGCAAAATACATTACAAATAATAATAAATCTTCAGGATTTGAAATGTGAAAAGTAAAGATTGGCGGAATGAAAAGAAAATTCCAAGTCAATGCACTTAAAATTGCTGATAAAATAGTTGGTTTAATTGAAAAAAACATAGCATGTATAGAAACAAGCATAAGTAATATCAAAGCCACTATTTTGTAATTGAATACATCTTTTAGTATAAAGCAACCTAGAACAGCAATTATAATAGAAGACAATACCCATATGTATTGTTTTTCTTTTTTTATTGTATGTAAATAGGTTAAGTTCAATTCAATTACTTTTTCCTTCTCGTATCAATCAAATGTACAATTTTCCACTGATTATTTTCAGAAAATAGTGTAAAAGAATTTACACCAGAATGACTAAAACTCCCATTTACATAAAACTCATAAGGAGTCCAAACATGAGCCATAGTACCATCGATTTGAATTTTATAGTCTAATAGACGTTCTTCAAATTGTAATTCTTTTGGAAATTTAGCAAATGATTGCAAAAAAGCTTGAGCAGTTTCTTCACTGTATTTAGTTCCTTTTTTTGTTTCAGCAATAGATTGTAATACCATTTTAGGATGACAAACGGTTTTTATTTTTAAAGTGTCTTTTGCATGAAATCCTTCAAAAAATGTAATTATACTTTGTTTAACCTCTATTTCTTGTGCTGTTGAAATCATTGAAAAGCAAAATATAAAAAGAAGACCAATTTTTTTCATAAGTAAATTGTTTAATTACTTAGTAGTTTTTATTCAAAAAATGTTACATTCCATAACTTTTGTATTAATTTTACAAAATATTTAGTATATAGTAGCTAAAACTTATTTCTGATATTTGAAATCTATACGATTATGTCTGTAGCAAAAAGCGATTATAAAAGAGTGACGACTAAATCACTTTTCGATATGAAACAAAAAGGAGAAAAAATCTCCATGTTAACGGCTTATGATTATACCATGGCCAAAATTGTAGATACAGCTGGTATTGATGTGATTTTAGTGGGTGATTCGGCAAGTAACGTAATGGCAGGTCACGAAACTACTCTACCTATTACATTAGACCAAATGATTTACCATGCGTCTTCTGTAGTGCGTGCTGCTGAAAGAGCATTAGTTGTAGTCGATTTACCTTTCGGAAGTTACCAGTCCGATTCTAAAGAAGCCTTACGATCTGCTATTCGTGTGATGAAAGAAAGTGGCGGACATGCTGTTAAATTAGAAGGAGGAAAAGAAATTAAAGAATCAATCAAGAAAATTCTTCAAGCTGGTATTCCTGTTATGGGGCATCTAGGTTTAACACCACAATCTATTTACAAGTTTGGAACTTATACTGTACGAGCCAAAGAAGAAGCAGAAGCAGAAAAATTAATTGAAGATGCCAAATTATTGGAAAAAATAGGATGTTTTGCTTTAGTTCTTGAAAAAATTCCAGCTAAATTGGCGCAGCGTGTGGCTGAAAGCATAGCTATACCTGTAATTGGAATTGGAGCAGGGGCAGGAGTAGATGGCCAAGTACTCGTTCTTCATGACATGGTAGGAATGACGCACGAATTCAGTCCGAGGTTCCTTAGAAGGTACATGAATTTGTTTGAAGACATGACAAAAGCAATCAGTCAATATGCAGCAGATGTAAAATCGAGAGATTTTCCTAATGTGAATGAACAATACTAAGGTTTAAGAAAAACGTAACCGAAAAATATGCCTGAAAAAATAGTTTCTACTAAAGATAATTTGCAAATTTTATTTGAAGATAATCACTTAATAGTAATAAACAAAAGAATAGGAGATTTGGTGCAAGGAGATAAAACAGGTGATGCACCATTATCTGAGATTGTTAAAGAATACATCAAAGAAAAATACCATAAACCTGGTGCTGTTTTTTTAGGTGTCATTCATCGCTTAGATCGCCCAACTTCGGGTATTGTAGTTTTTGCCAAAACTTCTAAAGCTTTGATGCGTTTGAATGAAACATTTAAAAATAGAGAAACACAAAAAACGTATTGGGCCGTAGTAAAAAATCAACCTCCTTTGACAGAAGATACCTTGATTCACTTCATTAAAAGAAATCCAAAAAATAATACGTCTAAAGCTCACAGAAATGAAGTACCCGAAAGTAAAAAAGCAAGTTTAGCTTATAAAATTATTAAAAAATTGGATCATTACTATGTCCTAGAGGTTGACTTACACACAGGCAGACATCATCAAATAAGAGCGCAATTAGCTGCCATTGGTTGCTCTATTAAAGGAGATTTAAAATATGGTTTCGATCGTAGTAATCCTGATGGTGGGATCCATTTACATGCCCGAAAATTAACATTAATTCACCCAGTTACAAAAGAACTATTAGTTTTTGAAGCCTCTCCACCAAATGATGTGTTATGGAATGGAGTATAATTTTAGTAAAATATTGTGAATGCAGTACTAATTAATTTTTGTATTTTTGGACACATAAAAAATTGATATGGCAACAGTAACTTTAGGAGGAAATCCAACAAACACAAATGGCGAATTACCTGTAATTGGTTCAAAAGCGCCTGAATTTAAATTAGTTGATGCTAATTTGGGAGAAATTTCATTAGCAAACTATGCTGGACAAAATGTTATTTTAAATATTTTTCCAAGTGTAGATACTGCTACTTGCGCTACTTCTGTACGTACATTTAACAAACTAGCTTCTGAATTACCTAATACAAAAGTATTGTGTATTTCTAGAGACTTACCCTTTGCTCAAAAACGTTTTTGTGGTGCCGAAGGTATTGAGAATGTAGTGAATTTGTCTGACTTTAGAGATGCTTCTTTTGCAAAAGACTATGGTGTTTTGTTAACTGATGGTGCTCTAAATGGGTTACATGCAAGAGCTATTGTAGTAATTGATGACAAAGGTCAAGTAAAGCATACAGAATTAGTGAGTGAAATTGCTAATGAACCAAATTATGATGCAGCTTTAAATGCATTAAAATAATAATTTTTTTTTCAAACACTCTTGCTCTCAACTGCAGGAGTGTTTTTTAATGTTACGAAATAGATGAAACAAGATAACCAATTTGTATCAGGTAGAATAAAGAGTATTAAATATGCGGTTTTAGGGGCTTATAAATTAGTTACTACAGAACACAGTGTTATGGTTCAATCTTCTCTTGCGGTTATGCTGACTGTTGCTGGTTTTTATTTTAAAATCTCTAGAGAGGAATGGATGATGCAAATCTTGGTGTTTGGGTTAGTATTAGCTATCGAAGGGCTTAACACAGCTGTTGAAAAAATAGCCGATTTTATTCATCCAGATTACCATGAAAGAATTGGTTTTATTAAAGATATAGCTGCTGGTGCAGTTATGTTTGCAGCCATGAGTGCAATAGCAGTTGGGGCATTAATATACCTACCAAAATTACTTTAATTAGCATAATGAATGGCAAAAAAAGAATCTAAAAATATACCCGAATCAAAGAATAATACTTCAATTTTGAAAACGTCAAGAGCACAAAAATTTGTCTTTGGAGTTTTCTTAATTTTGGTTGCATTAGTTTTGTTTTTATCTTTTCTTTCCTACTATGTTTCAGGAATCAATGATCAAAGTCAAGTTGAGGCAATAGCTAATCGTTCTGTTCAAGTTGAAAATTGGCTTGGTAAAACTGGTGCATGGTTGGCAAATTTCTTTCTTTATAAGGGTTTCGGAATAGCTTCTTTCATATTTGTCAAAATCATTTTTATGATTGGGGCTTATCTAGTGGTTGACTTACCTTTAGCTAAATTGAAGAAAAGTATTTTTTGGGATTTATTTTTAGTACTTAATTTATCTTTATTATTAGGTTTACTTTGGGATGTTATTCCTCATTTATCAGGGATCGTAGGTTATGAAATTCATAGTTTTATTGCCGACTATACAGGGATTGTAGGAACGATATTTGTACTTATTTTTAATCTTACCATTTTCTTAATTTATAAAATAAAAATGTCTCCAGATAAGGTTAAGGATTTCTTGGAAAAGAAAAATCAATCTATTGAAGATGAATTAATAGTTGGAGAAGATAATATCACACAAGTGCCTATTGCTGAAACTAAAAAAAATGAAGAGGAAGTTCCTGCTGAAGCCATGTCTTCTGTTAGCCATAAACCAGTAGTAGAGGAGACCGATGATGATGATAGTTGGCAGGATATGAAAGTGATTCAACGTCCTGATACTACTTCATTTGAAGTTAATAAAGAAGCATTAAAACCTACGATTCAACATGCTTCCGAGATACAAATTCCAAAGGAAATTCCTCTAGAACCAATAGTAAAAGAGCCGCAAATAATCCCAACAGAGGATGCTTCTTTTGTCATTGAAAAGCCTGAAGAAGAAGATATTGTTGAGGAAAGTTTAGCACAAAAGTTAGTACAAGATTTTGGCGAATTTGATCCTACGTTGGAATTGTCTAATTATAAATTTCCTTCTATTGAACTACTTAAAGAATATAGCGGAAGCGGTATTACCATTAATCAATCTGAGTTAGAAGAAAATAAAAATAGAATTGTTGATACTCTTCGTAATTATAAAATTGACATAGCTCAAATTAAAGCAACTGTAGGGCCAACAGTAACATTATATGAAATTGTTCCTGAAGCTGGAATTCGTATTTCTAAAATTAAAAGTTTGGAAGATGACATTGCCTTATCATTAGCGGCTTTAGGAATTCGTATCATTGCACCAATTCCAGGTAAGGGAACCATTGGTATTGAAGTGCCAAATGCTAATCCTTCTATGGTTTCAATGAAAGGGGTAATAGCTTCACCTAAATTTCAACAAGCTGAAATGGAGTTGCCTATCGCCTTAGGAAAAACAATTTCAAACGAAACCTTTGTGGTTGATTTAGCAAAAATGCCTCACTTGCTAATGGCAGGTGCAACTGGACAAGGTAAATCAGTAGGGTTAAATGCGGTTTTAACTTCTATTTTATATAAAAAACATCCAGCTGAGGTTAAATTTGTATTAGTCGATCCTAAAAAAGTAGAATTAACATTATTCAATAAAATTGAGCGTCACTATTTAGCTAAATTACCCGATGCCTCTGATGCCATTATTACAGATAATGCAAAAGTTATCAACACATTAAATTCATTGTGTGTGGAAATGGATAACCGTTATAACTTGTTGAAAGATGCCTCGGTTAGAAATATTAAAGAATATAACGAAAAGTTCAAAAACAGAAGGTTAAATCCTGAAAATGGTCATCGCTTTTTGCCTTATATAGTGTTGGTAGTTGATGAATTTGCAGATTTAATTATGACCGCAGGTAAAGAGGTTGAAACACCGATTGCTCGTTTAGCTCAATTAGCTCGTGCTATTGGTATACATCTTATAATCGCCACTCAGCGACCTTCAGTAAATGTAATTACGGGTATTATTAAAGCTAATTTCCCTGCACGTATTGCTTTCCGAGTAACATCTAAAATTGATTCAAGAACCATTTTAGATAGTCAAGGCGCAGATCAGTTGATTGGACGTGGAGATTTATTATATACACAAGGTAATGACTTGGTTCGTGTACAATGTGCTTTTGTTGATACACCAGAAGTAGAGCGTATTTGTGAATTCATTGGCTCACAAAAAGCATATCCTAATGCTTATTTATTACCAGAATATATTGGGGAAGAAGGAAATGGAATAAATTTAGATATAGATATTTCTGAACGTGATTCACTATTTAGAGATGCTGCTGAAGTAGTAGTAACAGCGCAACAAGGTTCCGCTTCTTTAATTCAAAGAAAATTAAAATTAGGATACAATAGAGCCGGTCGTTTAATTGATCAATTAGAAGCAGCTGGTATAGTGGGTCCATTTGAGGGAAGTAAAGCCAGAGCTGTTTTAATTTCTGATCTAGTGGCACTAGAACATTTTTTAAATAACGAACAAAAATAACTGATTAAAATAGAAATGAGAAATTTTTTGAAGATTACTGCTTTATTTTTACTAGTAGTAAGTGCGCAAGCTCAAGAAAAAAACAAAGCAAAAGCCTTATTAGATCAAGTAGTGGCTAAAACCAAGTCATATAAAAATATTGTAATTGATTTTAAGTATTCTATATACAATGCTAAAGAAAAAATCAATCAAGAAAGCAAAGGAAATGTTGCTATGGAAGGCAATAAGTACGTGCTTAATTTTATGGGTATGACAAAATTATTTGATGGTAAAAAAGTGTACACTATTGTGCCTGAAGATGAAGAAGTAACTATTTCTAATTATGATGAATCAGATGCCAACTCTATTTCACCAAACAAGATTTTTTCTTTTTTTCAAAAAGGGTTCACTTATACAATGGATATTAAACAAAAAGTGGGTGGAAAACCAATTCAATATGTAAAATTAACGCCAACGAATGCAAAAGACCAACGTAAAGAAATTTTAATAGGAATTGATACAAAAACAAAACAAATTTATAACTTAATTGAATTGGGTAAAAACGGAACAAAAACAACGCTAACCGTTTCCTTATTTAAAGTTAATCAGGCATTAGCTAAAACATATTTTACGTTTGATAA
This sequence comes from uncultured Flavobacterium sp., assembly GCA_964398425.1. Classification (GTDB taxonomy): domain Bacteria; phylum Bacteroidota; class Bacteroidia; order Flavobacteriales; family Flavobacteriaceae; genus Flavobacterium. The sequence goes on along the minus strand of CAYNNB010000036.1, from coordinate 3,385 downwards.
AGCAAAGTATCCTAAGTATTACATCAATAAAGCTGATTAATTCCTGTGAAAATAATAGATAAATATTTATTAAAATCTTTTTTGATTACGTTTACTTCGGTATTCGTCATTCTGTTTTTTATTTTCGTTTTACAAAGTATTTGGCTTTTTATCGCTGAATTAGCGGGTAAAGACTTGGATTTTATCACCATTTTGAAATTCATTTTATTTTATTCACCTATAATGGTGCCCTTGGTCTTACCTCTTTCAATTTTGTTGGCATCTATCATGACGTTCGGCAGTATGGCAGAAAATTATGAATTTGCAGCAATGAAATCAGGAGGTATTTCATTAAAACGTGCCATGCGTGTCTTGGTTTATTGTACCTTGATCATGAGCTTAATTGGCTTTCTTTTTTCTAACAACATCATTCCAGAAGCACAATATAGATTTGTTAATTTGCGTAAGTCTATCCTTCAAACAAAACCTGCTATGGCGATAGGTGAGGGGCAATTTAATAAAATAGGAACCACTTTTAATATTAAAGTAGAAAAAAAGTCCGGCGAAAATGGTGAATTTCTAGAGGGAGTGACTATGCACATGAAAAAAAATGAATTTTCTCCCGTGACTACCGTAATTAGAGCTAAAAGAGGCATACTTAAAAGTGATGATCATACCAATATTTTACAATTGGATTTAATTGATGGCTACTATTATGAAGATATTTACTCTCAAAAAATTGAAGAAAGAAATAAAATGCCTTTTGCTAAAAGTAGCTTTAAAAAATATACTATCAATATTGATTTAGCTATGTTAAATGGAACTAATCAAGATTCTGGAGAGGTTGTAAATGCACACAATATGCTAAATATGAGTGAATTGAAATACACAATTGATTCACTAGAGCTAAATTTTAAAAAAGACGTTTTGTCTTATAGCGAAAATTTAGATCAAAAAACTAAAGAAGCAAACGGTTTAAATAATACACAAAGTTTACTTAAAGTAAATCAATCCTCATCAAATGATTTTAATAAAGATTTATTAGAAGTATTTACTCCAGACAAAAGAGCTGCAATTAAAGAAATGGCTAAAAGTCAAGTAAGCAATTCAGTTTTTTCTATAGATGGTTATGTGTTTGATTTAGAAATTAAAAGAAATTACATCAATGATTATTGGATTTCTTTTTATGATAAGTTAATAGTAGCTTATTCTTGTATGTTAATGTTCTTCATTGGAGCCCCACTTGGCGCAATTATTAGAAAAGGAGGCGTAGGATTACCTATTGTATTTGCCGTACTTATTTTCATAACATTTAATTTTGCTAATACATTTGGTAAAAAATTAGCAGGACAAGATGCTATTCATCCATTCATTGGAGTGGCAGCAGGAGCTTTGTTATTAACACCACTAGCAGTTTTCTTAACAAGAAGAGCTACTAACGACCAAAATGTTACTATTAATTTAGATTGGTTGGTGGATCCAATTAAAAACTTATTTTCTAAATTAAATTTGAATGATTTAAAAACTCAATATGAGAAGACATCATTAGATACAATGAGTATTAATTATGATGATCCAGATTACCAAGATTTGTTAAAAAGAGATACAAATATCTTAATTGAAATGGTATCAAAAGCATTACAATTTGGCTATCCTAATTTGTATAGAAAAAAAGCATTAAAAATTTTAGAATCAAGGGGAATTACGCAAGATGAGCTTGAGCTAGAAAATAAATTGATAGATTTAGATTATTTAGAAATGTATTATCTAACGGAAGAATATAAACGTACTTCAAAAGCAGCTTTGGTGTTTTTTGTATTGACTATTGTGTTCGCATCATTGGTTAAACTGAAAATACTATTCGGATTATTTGCAGCTATTTTTATAGTTTTCACGTTTTTATTTATTTTTAAATCCACAACTTATGTTACAGTTATTGAAAATAAATCAACTGAAAAAACACTAATTAATAAAATCATTCTTTTAGTTGGGGCTTTTCCGTTTTATCCAATATTTTATTTTTACAACCAGTCAAAAATAAAAGAAGTAGTAGCTGAATATAAAAAATAAGATTAGTTAAACACACAACATACAATATGAGTAAGACCATCCAACTCAACACAATTGAAGAGGCCATTGAAGACATTCGTCAAGGAAAAATTATAATAGTGGTTGATGACGAAGATAGAGAAAATGAAGGCGATTTTTTAGCAGCTGCAGATAAAGTAACTCCAGAGATGATTAATTTCATGGCAACATATGGAAAAGGATTAATCTGTACACCTTTAACCGAATCAAGATGTAAAGAATTAGAATTACACGCCATGGTATCTAATAATACGGATAACATGGAGACGGCTTTTACCGTATCGGTAGATCTCAAAGGCAATGGAGTAACTACAGGAATATCCGCATCTGACCGTGCAAAAACCATTGAAGCATTAGTGAGTCCAGATACCAAACCTTATGAGTTAGGTCGTCCAGGTCATATTTTTCCTCTTATCGCCAAACAAGGTGGGGTATTAAGACGTACGGGACACACAGAGGCAGCTATTGATTTTGCTCGTTTAGCAGGTTTTTCTCCAGCAGGGGTGATCTGTGAAATCATGAATGATGACGGAACTATGGCTCGCTTACCACAATTAGTAAAAGTAGCTAAAAAATTTGATTTAAAATTAGTTTCTATTGAAGATCTCGTACGCTATCGTATGCAACATGACAGCTTAATCAAAAAGAAAGAAGATTTTGAAATAAAAACGAAATTTGGAATATTTAGATTACGTGCTTATTTGCAAGTCACTAATAAAAAAGTACATATTGCATTAACCAAAGGAAGTTGGAAGAAAGGAGACGAAGTGGTTACTCGTATTAATTCTACTCAAATTACAAATGATATTTTAGGAAATTTAACTTCTAAAGAAGACAAACATTTAGAGAATATTTTCGCTAAAATGGAGCAGTATGATAATGCAGCTATTTTGTTTATCAATCAAGAATTACAATCTACAGATTTATTAGACCGCATTTCTGAGTTGAGAAAACTACAAGAGGAAGGGGTATTTGAAGCTCCAAAAATTAAGATTGATACTAAAGATTTTGGTATTGGTGCCCAAATTCTACACGATATAGACATTACTCGAATTAAATTAATGACCAATTCTTATCAAAGTAAACGTGTAGGAATGATAGGTTATGGCCTAGAAATTACAGATTATATTAGTTTTTAATTTATTAACAAAATATAAGAGTTGGATTATCAACGAATTAAAAAATAATATAAAAAAAGTTATTTAATTCGTTTGGAGATTATAAAAAAGAGGCTATATTTGCACCCGTAATAATCGAAACAGATTATTGGAGAAATGGCAGAGTGGTCGAATGCGGCAGTCTTGAAAACTGTTGACTG
>CAYNNB010000035.1:10029-23436 GCA_964398425.1 uncultured Flavobacterium sp. | reverse complement strand
TTGGCTTTCTCAAGAACAATATTAGCTACTTTCACATGTCGCTCAGCAGGTTCATCAAAGGTTGAAGCAATTACTTCAGCTCTAACAGAACGTTGCATATCAGTAACTTCTTCAGGACGTTCATCAATCAATAAAACAATCATGTAAACCTCAGGGTGATTGGCCGCAATTGAATTAGCAATATCCTTAAGTAACATGGTCTTACCTGTTTTTGGTTGCGCAACTATCATTGCCCTTTGCCCTTTGCCTATAGGTGCAAATAAATCTATAATTCGAGTAGAGATTGATTTACTTCTATCTGCTAAATTTAATTTTTCTTCAGGAAATAAAGGTGTTAAATGTTCAAATGCAATTCTATCTCGAACGACTTGAGGGTCATGTCCATTAATTTTTAAAACTTTTACTAAAGGAAAAAACTTTTCTCCTTCTTTTGGTGGACGAACTACACCTTTTACTGTATCACCTGTTTTTAAACCAAAAAGTCTAATTTGTGATTGAGATAAATAAATATCATCAGGTGATGCTAAATAATTATAATCAGAAGAACGTAAAAAACCATATCCATCTGGCATCATTTCTAAAACACCTTCCGTTTCGATGATTCCATCAAACTCAAAATCATTATCTCTATAGTTTTTTTGATTTTGATTAGTATTATTGTTTTTGTTAAATTTATTTTTTTTGAAGTTTTGGTTGTTCTTTTCAGAACTTTCTACTTCTTCTGTTTTAATTTCAGATGCTTGAGGAGTTGTAGTTGATGCTTCTGAATGAATAGTATTTGGAGTCTCTATTTTTAGTTTTTGGTCTGATGGCTTTTGTTCATCATCAAAAGAAATTTCTTCTTGAAATTCAGGGTAATTACTGGAACTAGCTTTTTTAATTCGCTTTCTAGGTTCAGTATTTTTTTTCGTTGTTCCTTTTACTTCTTCTTGATTTGGACTTACAACGTTTTCTTGAAGCTCTGGTTTTAGTTCAATATCTACAACTTCATTTTTTTTACTCTCATTTGTTGATTTCAAAACCGTTTTTTTCTTTGGTTTTTCTTCCTTAACTTCAGTATCTTGTTGTAGTTCTAATATTTGAGTAATTAACTCTTCTTTTTTTAATGATTTAAACTTTTTAATATTTGCAACTTTAGCTATTTCTTGCAAATCAGAGAGTTTCATCTCTTTTAACGTCGATTGATCAAACATGTAATGTTCTGTTGATAAGTTAATCTTTAATTATACAATAAAAATGGATGAGATTTTTCGGTTTAAAAGTATCGTAGAATGAAGTACTTACGAATTTTCTTTGCAATAATACAAATAATTTAGCATAAAACAATAGTTTTTTTAAAAAAGAAACTTTATTTTTGCTACACTAATTAATTAACATGTTACAAAGAGTTCAAACACTTTATTTAGCTGTAGCCTTTTTATTAGCGGGTATTTTACCACTGTTTTTGAGTTTGTGGACAACAGTTACTAAAGTTGATATTATGGCAATGGATTATTTAATTTATATTGCTTTATTTGGATTTAGTAGCCTATTGGCTTTAATTAGCATATTTAGTTTTAAAAATCGACAAAACCAATTTGTTATTAACAGATTGAATATGATATTAAACTTTATTTTAATAGGATTATTGGTATATAATTCACTAACTCTATCCGGAGAAGCGAAAGTTTCTGAGAAGGGTATTGGGATGCTTCTACCCATTTTTTCTATCGTTTTTCTTGTTTTAGCTAATAAAGCAATAAAAAAGGACGAAGATCTCGTAAAATCTGTGGATCGTATTCGATAAACCTATCATCTTAGTTTATTAGTGCGTTATAAAATCCGAACCTCGTGTTCGGATTTTGTGTTTTATACCAATTCAATTTAGGATACTTCTACCCTTTCTTACCTATTTCTACAATTTCTAAATTTTGGATTTTATCGCTATCAATCTCAAAGCGCAGCATGGTTCGTACTTGATGAAATCCATGAATACCTGCTGCACCTGGATTCATATGCAATAAATTAAGTTTTTTATCAAATTGTACTTTTAATATATGTGAATGTCCACAAATAAATAATCGGGGAGGATTTTTTTTAATCTCTTCTCTTATCGCAACATTATATCTATCTGGATATCCCCCAATATGAGTAATCCAAACATCGACACCTTCACACATAAATCGATTGTGCAATGGAAATTCTAAACGAGCTTGATTATTGTCAATATTACCAAAAACCGCACGAACTGGTTTTATTTTTTTTATGGTATCTGTAACTATTAAATCTCCAATATCACCTGCGTGCCACACTTCATCTGCTAAATTTACATATTTTAAAATAGTTTCGTCAATATGACTGTGAGTATCGGATAAAAGTAGAATTTTTTTCATAGCTCAAATTTATGCTTTTATTAGGAAATGGCGAATTGAAATTGCCATTCATTTTTGTAAATTTGTCCTTTCGTATTTAAAATTTGACTTTGAGATATTTCATAGAATTTGCATATAATGGTAAAAATTATTTTGGATTTCAAGTCCAACCTAATGCCATTTCAGTTCAAGAAACATTAGATAGAGCGTTGTCTTTACTTACTCGACAAACTATTGAAATTGTTGGTGCAGGAAGAACAGACAGTGGCGTACATGCCAAACAAATGTTTGCTCATTTTGACGCAAATGAGCTTTCTAACATTCCAAAATTAATTCAACGCTTAAATTCTTTTCTTCCTCAAGACATTGTTGTTTATAAAATCCAAGTTGTTCATGAAGAGGCGCATGCCCGATTTGATGCTATTTCTAGAACATATCAATATCATATACATACTTTTAAAGATGTTTTTATAAACGAAGAAAGCTGGTATGTATATCAAAAATTAGATATAGATCTTATGAACCAAGCTGCTAAAATTCTTCTTGAGTATACTGATTTTGAGTGTTTTTCTAAAGTCCATACCGATGTAAAAACATTTAATTGTAAAATAACCGAAGCATTTTGGACTGCTTATGAAAATCAATTAGTTTTCACTATTTCAGCTGATCGTTTTTTAAGAAATATGGTACGAGCAATAGTTGGAACACTAATAAATGTTGGGATTCATAAAATTTCGATAGATGATTTTAGAAAAATAATTGAAAGTAAAAACAGAGGAAAAGCTGGTTTTTCTGTTCCTGCACACGGTTTATATTTAGTAGCTGTTCAATATCCTTATATAAAATAAATACATTGATTCTAAACCTAATAAAATAAAAATTGAAAAAGCAATCATCATTCAATAAAGTTCTAGCTTATGCGAAACCATACAAAGGAAAACTATTCTTGGTTGGATTTTGGGCGTTTTTTTTAGCGATAGTTGCAGCTCTACGACCTCTCTTATTGAACTTGACAGTTGACAATTATTTGATTGCTGCAAAAAAAGAATCTAATATTATTCAAGATTCTTTTGCTCATTTTATGAATTATTTTTTCGCTGATAATGATAAAACCACAAATTTACAAATTTTAGTAATAATCATGTTTGTGGTCTTGTTACTTGAAGTGATAGCTCAATTTTATTTTATTTATCTAGCTAGTTGGTTAGGACAAGATATTGTAAAAGATATTCGTGAAAAATTATTCCATCATTTATCTAATTTCAAAATGAAATATTTTGATAATGAACCGGTGGGTAAATTAATAACACGTTGTGTATCTGACATGGAAAATATTGCTAGTATTTTTAGTCAAGGTCTTTTTATGATTGTGAGTGACATTTTAAAAATGATCATTGTCCTCTTATTTATGTTGGTAATAAATTGGAAAATTACTGGTATCGTTCTACTTATAATGCCTGTAATTCTTATAGCTACAAATATTTTCAATCGAAAAATGAAGATAGCTTTCAATGAAGTAAGGAATGAAGTAGCCAACTTAAATACGTTTATTCAAGAGCGATTAACAGGAATGAAAATTGTCCAACTTTTTAATCGTGAAGCCATTGAATATGAAAAGTTTAAAGAAATTAATGAGAAACACAATAAAGCATGGTTAAAAAATATTTTATATAATAGTATTTTCTTTCCTATTGCTGATATCATATCAAGTATTACTCTTGGTCTTGTGGTTTACTTTGGCGCCTTATTTATTCTTAATGGAGATACGGAAACTTCTGTAGGACAATTAATCTCTTTTAATATGTATATTTCAATGTTATACAATCCGTTGAGACAAATTGCAGATAAGTTTAATGTCATGCAAATGGGAATTGTAGCAGCAGATAGGGTTTTTGAAGTTATGGATTCAAATGCACAAATTCAAGATTTTGGTACAATTGAGGCAAAACATTTCAAAGGAAATATTCATTTAAAAGAGGTAAGATTTAGTTATTTACAAGGTGAAGAAATTTTAAAAGGAATCAATTTAGAAATCAATTCAGGACAAACTATAGCCATTGTTGGAGCCACAGGCGCTGGTAAATCTACTATTATCAATTTGATTAACCGATTTTATGAGATTGATTCAGGAACAATAACAATAGACGGAATTAATATAAATAAATTTACTTTACAAAGCTTAAGAAAGCAGATTGCTATCGTTTTACAAGATGTCTTTTTATTTTCTGATTCCATTTACAACAATATTACATTATTTGATTATTCTATTACTAAAGAAGAAGTAATTACCGCTGCAAAGAAAATTGGAATACATGACTTTATAATGAGTTTACCAAATGATTATGAATATGATGTCAAAGAACGGGGTGTTATGCTTTCTTCTGGTCAACGCCAATTAATTGCTTTTTTAAGAGCCTATTTAGCACAACCTAGTATTTTAATTTTAGATGAAGCCACATCATCAATTGATACTCATTCTGAAGAATTGATACAACAAGCAACAAATACTTTAACAAAAGATCGAACTTCAATCATCATAGCGCATCGATTAGCAACTATTATTAATGCTGATTTAATCATTGTTATGGACAAAGGACAGATAGTAGAAAAAGGTAAACACGCAGATTTAATTCAGCTAGAAAATGGTTATTATAAAAAATTATACCAAGCCCAATTTGAAAATGAAATAGTGAACTAAATCGATTGAAATTTAAATTATTTATTATTTAAGTTCAAAACAATAAAAATCTAACAATTCTATTCCCTTTAAATTCAAAAAAATTACTATTTTCGCAAGAATTAAAATTGACAAATTTTTACAAAATGAAATACGATATTATAGTTTTAGGAAGTGGTCCTGGTGGTTATGTTACTGCAATTAGAGCTTCACAATTAGGTTTTAAAGTAGCTGTTATTGAAAAAGAAAATTTGGGTGGCATATGCTTAAATTGGGGATGTATTCCAACAAAAGCGTTATTAAAATCTGCTCAAGTATTTGATTATTTAAAACATGCTGGAGATTATGGATTAAAAGTAGATAATGTTGACAAGGATTTTGGAGCTGTTATTGCTCGTTCAAGAAGTGTAGCCGATGGAATGAGTAAAGGTGTACAATTCTTGATGAAAAAAAATAAAATTGATATTATTGATGGTTTTGGTAAAGTAAAACCAGGTAAAAAAGTAGAAGTAACAGCTGCTGACGGTAAAGTGAGTTCTTTAGAGGCTGATCATATTATAATTGCTACAGGTGCTCGATCAAGAGAATTACCTAACTTACCTCAAGACGGTAAAAAAGTTATTGGTTACAGACAAGCCATGACTTTAGCCGAACAACCAAAAAAACTAATAGTTGTGGGTTCAGGTGCAATCGGGGTTGAATTCGCGCATTTCTACAATGCTATGGGAACAGAAGTAACTATTGTTGAGTTTATGCCTAATATTGTACCCGTTGAAGATGAAGATATTTCAAAACAATTTGAACGTTCGTTAAAGAAATCAGGTATTAACATTATGACTAATGCCTCTGTTGAAAAAGTAGACACTTCTGGTGCTGGTGTAAAAGCTACAGTCAAAACGGCCAAAGGAGAAGAAACTTTAGAAGCTGATATTCTTTTATCTGCTGTAGGAATCAAATCGAACATTGAAAATATTGGTTTAGAAGATGTCGGTATTGCAACTGATAGAGATAAAATTTTAGTTAATGCATACTACCAAACTAATGTTCCTGGTTACTATGCTATTGGAGATGTTGTTCCAGGTCAAGCATTAGCTCACGTGGCTTCGGCAGAAGGTATCTTATGTGTTGAAAAGATAGCTGGTTTACATGTTGAACCTTTAGATTATGGAAACATCCCAGGCTGTACTTATGCAACACCTGAAATTGCTTCTGTTGGTTTAACAGAAAAAGCAGCTAAAGAAAAAGGATATGAAATCAAAGTGGGTAAATTCCCATTCTCTGCTTCAGGTAAAGCAAAAGCAGCGGGAACACCAGACGGATTTGTTAAAGTAATTTTTGATGCAAAATATGGAGAATGGTTAGGATGCCATATGATTGGTGCTGGGGTTACTGATATGATAGCAGAAGCAGTTGTGGCTAGAAAACTAGAAACCACAGGACATGAAATTTTAAAAGCAGTTCACCCTCACCCTACTATGAGTGAAGCGGTTATGGAAGCTGTAGCAGATGCTTATGGTGAAGTAATTCATTTATAACTAAATAATAACTTAAAATATAAATCCGTTGGGTCAATACTTAACGGATTTTTTTATAACTTTCAATGAGATTATTGGGATATAAATATCTATCTTTAAATATCTTATATTCATTTTAACTTAAAATCTATCATGAAATTCTTTTACATCCTATTCGCTAGTATCTATTGTCTAAATTTACAAGGACAAATTCCCAAGCAAAAGAAATATTCTTCTGAAACATATGATGCTTATGGTTCTGGCATTGGAGTACAAAGTGGAGATCGATATGGATATGATACTGTGGCAGAAGAAGTTCCTGAACGAAATAAAAAACCAAATGAAATTTCGGGTTATTATCGAGATAAAAATGGCAAACTAGGTTTTGTAATGGGAAATAACAGTAAAAAAGAGGCTATTTATTCCGAAATAAAACATTTAAATGAGTATGGTGGTTATATCATTAAAAAAGATAATTTATTTGGAGTAATCAATAATACAGGTGAAATAACCGTGCCAATTCAATACGATAGTTTAGGAGTTGAAAATTCAAATAAATTAAATAGTTTAGTTGCAAAATTGAACGGTAAATATGGTAGAATAACTACATCTGGAGATATTCTTTTGCCTATTCAATATAAAAAAATTATGGGTGGTAATATGCATTTAACATTAATCAAAGATAAACACAATACCATTCAAATTATTTTCAATAATGAAAATAAAAAATTGCGTAAAAAAATTGATTATTATGAAATTTATCAAAATACAGCTATTGTAAAAGTTGAAGGTAAGTATGGTCTTTTAAAAGATAAAATCATATTGCCCTTTGAATATGATAGTATCTATACCCCTAATAATGAACGTATTAACTCAAATAAAAATTCAAATAAACAAGTAAAAAAAGCAGTAATTTCGTCAATTCGTAGCTATCAAAGCTTAAGTTATTTAATCTTTACAAAAAATCAAAAATTAGGTTTGATTTCTAATGAAGGTGAGATTATTTATTCAGCTGATAATGAAGCTATTTACAATAATGATTCTTTTGGCTACTATAGCGCAAAAAAAGATAACTTATTTAGTATTTTTTTTTCAAAAAGTAAATCTAAAAAAGTTACTTCTTTTGAATTTAATCGTATTTTCACCGATGGCTATGGGGTAATCATGGCTTCAAAAGATAAAAAAGCAGGCGTATTTTCATTAGATGGCGAAATTATAGTCCCTTTTGAGTATGATGATGACTACATAGCACAATACACAGGTATTGGTTATCGAGTAACAAAAGAAAAAAAGAAAGGGGTTGTAAATAAAAAAGGAATTGAAATTATTCCGCCTTTATATGATGATATTTCAACTTTGTCATTAGGTTCCTTATCTTTTTTAGTTGTTACACTAAATGATAAAAAAGGAGTTTTTAATATTGAGGGAGAAGCTATCATTCCTGTAGAATTTGAATGGATTGGTGAGGAAAATAAAATGTTTAAAGTAGTAACTTCTTCTCCTCAAAGAAAGTTTGGTCTTTTTGATAGTAACGGAAAAATTATTTTAACTCCCATTTATGATTGGATTGATCAGTTTGATGTTCGAGAAAGCAGATTAACACTTATAAAAAAAGAAAATGATTCTTATAATTTTATGGATCAAAATAAAAATTTAGTTCTAAAAAATAATTTTAAAAACTTTGCTTTTATTTTAGATGAATACCAGTTTATTAATCCTTTACCTGATCAGCGAAATGAGAAGTTTATAAAAATTAGTTCTACTAATGGAAAATATGCAATATTTAATACTAAATCACATCAACTAATTTCTTCATTTGATTATGAAAATGTATTTCAAACTTTTGAAACTTTAAAACATACCTATTTTAGTGTTCAAAAAGGTAAAATGGTTGGACTTATTGATGATACAGGAAAAATTATACTTCCTTTTCAATATAGTGCTATTCAATTAAACTTAATAAACTTAGACTTAGAGGATTTAGAAGAACAAAATTGCTTAATTGTAGTTGCCAAAAATAATAAATATGGAGTGGTTAATTTAAAAAATGAAGTAAAAATTCCATTTATTTATTCTTATATACAACGAATAGCTGATTGGGAAGTTTTATTTAAAGCTAAAAAAGGAACTAAATACCAAATTATTACAAAATTAGGAAAAACAATAACTCCTGATTTATTTGATGATGTAGCCAATTTTGAACGAGTTGAAGTACCTAATTATAAAACTTATGAAGATGCTAATTTTATTACTCAAGCATTAACATTTGCCAATGGAAAAATGCGTGTAATCGATTCAAAAGGAAAATTTACTACTGGTGCCGTGAATATGGAAATACACAAAGGATATCATACTTTTGACGAACTAAAATTCGCATTAATTGATGCTTTAAATAGTGATGATGACTTGTTGTTAAAAGATTTTGCTAATAAAATAGCTCCTTCTGAACATTTACTTTATTACTTGAAACAAAATTTATTTGACTCTCGCCCACTATATGTAAATATAGATTTTATAAAAACTAAATATTTTGATGATTTGAAAAAATTTAAGCAAAGAGAATGGAATTCAAATCAACAGTTCGGTTATCAAGGTTATAAGAAATCATCTTTAACGGAAGTAGTAGATTATGTAATTGAAGAAAAAGGAATTGTAACAAATAAAAGAACTGAAGATTGGGCTTATAGTGATACTAAATTTATGGAAAAATTGTTACGAAATGCAGTGAAAATTAATGGCTTTTGGATAAGCACTTATTTCATGAAACGAAGTTTTTAATTTAGAGCATAATACTAAAATTTAAAGTCCGTAAAAATATATTTTTTACGGACTTTTTCAATATAATGTTACTTAAATTAATAAGTCAACAAGGCTTTTAATTCAATTTCAAATCTACCTTTTGGTAAATATTGATCTTCTAAAGCTTTCATAAAAGGTATAGCAGATTCTAAACTACCAACCCTTTTTACTGGAGCATCTAAAAATTCGAAACAATTTTCCATAATCATAGCAGAAATATCACTAGCAATTCCACCAAATAAGGTATCTTCTTGTAAAATAATAACTTTATTTGTTTTCTTTACAGAAGTATAAATAGTTTCCCAGTCTAAAGGTTGTAATGATCTTAAATCAATTAAATCAGCAGAAATTTCTGGATTATTCTTCAAGGTTTCTAATGCCCAGTGAACACCTGCACCAAAAGAAATAATGGTAACATCTTTTCCTTCTTGCAATAATGCAGCTTTTCCGAAAGGAATTGTATAATAATTTTTTGGAACATCTTGGTAAACGCTTCTGTATAATTGTTTGTGCTCAAAAAACATTACAGGATTAGGATCATTAATTGCTGTATTTAATAACCCTTTAGCATCATAAGGAAAAGCAGGATAAACAACTTTTAAACCAGGTGTTTTTGTAAACCAAGCTTCATTAGTTTGTGAATGGAAAGGCCCAGCCTGAGTTCCACCTCCACAAGGCATTCGAACTACAACATCGGAATTCTCACCCCAACGATAATGCTGTTTAGCTAATAAATTTACAATTGGATTAAAACCTGTTGAAACAAAATCAGCAAATTGCATTTCTACAACAGCTTTATGTCCATTGATTGATAAACCATTGGCTGCTGATACTACAGCACTTTCACAAATAGGTGTATTTCGAACCCTTTCCTTACCGAATTTTTCTACAAAACCTTCAGTAATTTTAAACGCTCCACCATATTCTGCAATGTCTTGTCCCATAATAACTAAGTTCTCGTGACGCTCCATAGATTGGCTTAATGCAGAAGAAATAGCATCAATTACTCGGATATTATCTTTTTCTTCCGAAGGCTCAAATGATTCAAATTCATAAGGTCTGTAAACATCATTTAATTCTTCATCTAAAACTGCAATTAACTCCGGCTCTGCTTGAGTTATAGCCCAATTTTCATCGATTTCTTTTTTAATTGTAGTACGTATTTCTTCATCCAATTCATCAGAAAGTACAGCTGTAAGTTTTAAATAATTTCTGTAATTTTCAATAGGATCTTTCTCTGCCCATAAATTCATTAATTCTTGAGGAACATATTTAGTACCACTTGCTTCTTCATGACCACGCATTCTAAACGTTTTAAATTCTAATAAAACGGGACGTGGATTTTCTATCATGGAAGCCTTTAATGCTTTAATTTTTGTATAAACTTCTAAAATGTTGTTTCCATCAATAATATAACTTTCCATACCATAACCTATACCTCTATCGGCTAAGTTTTCACATCGATATTGTTCATTAGTAGGTGTTGAAAGTCCATAGCCATTGTTTTCAATGACAAAAAGTACTGGCAAATCCCAAACTGAAGCAATATTTAAAGCCTCATGAAAATCACCTTCAGAAGTAGCTCCTTCACCAGTGAAAACAGCTGTTACTTTCCCATTTTTCTTTAATTTGTTAGCTAGTGCAATACCATCAGCAACACCCATTTGTGGACCTAAATGAGAAATCATTCCTATGATGTTGAATTCTTGAGTTCCAAAATGAAAACTTCGGTCTCTACCTTTAGTAAAACCAGATTTTTTCCCTTGCCATTGTGAAAACAAACGATGTAATGGAATGTCTCTCGAAGTAAATACACCAAGATTTCTGTGCATTGGCAAAATATATTCATCACGATCTAATGCTGCCGTAATACCAACTGCAATAGCTTCTTGTCCAATACCTGAAAACCATTTTGAAACTTTACCTTGTCTCAAAAGAATTAACATTTTTTCTTCTATTAATCTTGGCTTAACTAGCTTTTTATATAAACTGATTAATTCTTCGTTGCTTAAATTTTGTCTTTCAAAAATCATGTAGTTAGTTCATTTGTTTGCCCCAAAATTAATAAAAATAACATTTTAAACGCGTTTTGTTAGAATTTCTTTTTCTTAATCATTTCTTAATTGTTAATAACTTTTCAAAATACATAAAAGAAATATTCTATACATTTGTAAAACAAAGTGATTACAAACTTTGAAGTTATTAACAAATTATTTTTAAATGCAAAAAATTCCAAGTGTAGACTTGCGTGATTTCCTATCGGATGATCCGGTACGCAAACAAAAATTTGTAAATGAAATCGGGAAAGCTTATTCTGAAATAGGCTTTGTAGCATTAAAAGGTCATTTCTTAGATGACAAATTAGTTGAAAATTTATATGCTGAAGTGCGTAACTTTTTCAATTTACCTTTAGAGGTAAAATCAAAGTATGAAATCCCAGGTATTGGCGGACAAAGAGGTTATGTTTCTTTTGGGAAAGAACATGCAAAAGGTCGTTCAGCTGGTGATTTAAAAGAGTTCTGGCATTTTGGTCAGTATGTTTCAGAAGGTTCAAAATGGGCTGGTGAATATCCTGACAATGTTGAAGTAACGGAATTACCTAATTTCAATTCTGTAGGTAAAGAAGCCTATCAAATGCTTGAAAAAACAGGAGTTTATGTATTAAGAGCCTTGGCTTTGTACATTGGTTTAGATGAATTTTATTTTGACAAATTCATTAAAGATGGAAATAGTATTTTAAGACCTATTCACTACCCTCCTATTACAGATGAACCTAAGGATGGTGCTGTTCGTGCAGCAGCTCATGGAGACATCAATTTAATCACCTTATTGATGGGAGCTCAAGGTAAAGGTTTACAAGTTCAAAATCATAATGGCGATTGGATTGATGCTATGGCTGAACCAGATGAGCTAATGATAAATGTGGGTGATATGCTTTCACGACATACAAACAATAAATTAAAATCTACAATTCATCAAGTGGTTAATCCTCCAAGAGAATTGTGGGGAACTTCAAGATATTCAATTCCTTTCTTTATGCATCCAGTGAGCGATATGTCTTTAAATTGTTTGCCTGAATGTATTGATGAAAATAATCCTAAATTATACGAAGATATTACCGCTGGTGAATTCTTAACAGAACGATTAATCGAATTAGGGCTCATAAAAAAATAAATTAAAACTTAGCTAACTTATTCCAAATTCCTAACATTTTTGTTTTGGAATTTGGAATTTGTTTTTTGTACATTTACAAATTATGGATTTACAAGAACAATTAAAAAAACTATTTCCAAATCATACTCCGTCTGAAGAACCTGAAGCAACAGCAGAAATTGCTCATGAATTATACATTCAAAAGGAGCCAATGATTTGTAAATATGAGAAAAGAAATGGTAAACCTACTACCATAATTTCTGGTTATGAAGGCGAAGCAGAAGATTTCAAAATACTTGCCAAAGAAATAAAGACCAAGTTTGCAGTTGGTGGAGGAATTAAAGACGGTGAAATTGTTTTACAAGGCGATTATAGAGAAAAAATTATGCAATTTTTAAAAGATAAAGGGTTTAAAACTAAACGAGTTGGCGGATAAACAACAACAACACAACTGAAAACAAGTTCAATTTTTAAACAAACTAAATTATGATACAAAGTTCAGAATTAATATTAAACCCAGACGGAAGTGTTTATCACATCAATTTAAAACCAGAACAAATTGCAAAAGATATCATTTTTGTTGGTGACCAAAATAGAGTTGAAAAAATTACTAAACATTTTGATTCTATTGAATTTACAACTCAAAAGCGTGAATTTAAAACACAAACGGGTACTTATAAAGGGAAAAGAATTACAGTAATGTCAACAGGAATTGGTCCTGATAATATTGACATTGTTATGAATGAATTAGACGCTCTTGTCAATATCGATTTGAATACAAGAACAGTTAAAGATGAATTAACGTCTTTAAATATTGTACGTGTTGGAACTTCGGGGTCTTTACAAGCGGATATTCCAGTTGATTCAATGGTTATGAGTGCTTATGGATTGGGATTAGATAATATGTTACGTT
>CAYNNB010000035.1:0-9929 GCA_964398425.1 uncultured Flavobacterium sp. | reverse complement strand
GTTGATTCAATGGTTATGAGTGCTTATGGATTGGGATTAGATAATATGTTACGTTCTTATTTGATTGAGTCAATTTCTGAAAAAGAGATGGAAGAAGCATTTATCGAACAAACAAATTGGGATTTAAGGAAAGGGCGTCCTTATGTAATTGCTGGAAGTAATGCTTTAATTAAAAAATTTGAAAGCAATCAGATTTTTAAAGGTTTCACAGGAACAGCTGGAGGTTTTTATGGACCACAAGGTCGTGTTTTACGTTTAAACATCCAAGACCCTAAATTAAATTCTAAAATGGATGCTTTTAATTATAACGGGACTAAAATGACCAATTTGGAAATGGAAACTGGAGCTATTTATGGGCTTGGAAAATTACTAGGACATCAATGTTTATCATTAAATGCAATTATTGCCAATAGAGCAAACGGGACATTCAGTGAAGATCCCTACAAAACAGTGGATCAATTGATTGAATATACTTTGATGAAGTTAACAGAATAAATGGGGTATTTATTACAACAATTTGTGTATAGTATTGGAGGAATTTTAAGATGGTTTTATTTTCAAATTTTAAATTTACCATTAAATGATAAGTTTCAAAAAAACATAAATTATTATATTGATAATGAATCAAATGAAAAAGATAATAATGGATTTACTGTAAGGACAAAAAATGGTTTTACCTTTTTAACTACAATTTTTATGCTTATCATTTTTATTGAGAAAACAAAAAAATAAATGGACTTAAATATAGAAACCTCTCGCCTTTTACTACGTCCATTAGAACTATCCGATGCGGAAGCTATGTTTGCTATGGATAGTAATCCCAGTGTACATAAGTATTTATGGCAAAATCCGACTAAAGATATTTCAGAGACTATTCAAATTATCCACTCTGTTCAGAAACAATATGTAGATAATGGCATTGGACGTTTTGCAACAATTTTAAAAGCGACAGGCGAATTTATAGGTTGGACTGGAATAAAATTTATAAATGATCATGTGGAAAATGGCAATACTAATTTCTATGATTATGGCTATCGATTAAATGAAAATTATTGGAATAAAGGTTTTGCTACAGAGGCATCAATAGCTTGGCTTGACTTTGGTTTTAATCAAATGAATATTCAAGAAATGAATGCTTATACACATGCGAAAAACGACGCTTCCAATCATGTTTTAGAAAAAGTAGGATTCAATTTTGTTGAAGATTACCCCTGATAAAGAGGGTGTTACTTGGAAGTGGTGGCAATTGTTACAATCAGATTATAAAAATAAAATATGAAAACAATACGAATTACAGGTGTTCCTGAACATTTTAACTTACCTTGGCATTTATGCATTGAAGGCGGTGAATTTGAAGAAATGGGCATTGATTTACAATGGACTGATGTACCAGAAGGTACGGGTAAAATGTGCCAAATGCTAAGAAATGAAGAAACTGACATTGCAATCATACTAACAGAAGGTATTGTAAAAGATATTGTAGAAGGAAATGATAGTCGAATTGTACAAGTCTATGTTGAATCACCTCTCATCTGGGGAATTCATATAGATAATAAAGCATCATTTTCTTCCGTTTCTGATCTTAAGAACGCAAAAGTTGCCGTGAGCCGCATGGGTTCAGGTTCTCATTTGATGGCCGTAGTGAATGCTGAAAGGCAAAATTGGGATACAAAACAGTTAGAATTCGAAATCGTAAACAATGTACATGGAGCCATTGAAGCACTTTCTAGTGGGAAAGCCGATTATTTCATGTGGGAAAAATTCACAACTAAACCTTTAGTAGATAATGGAACTTTCAAGAGAATAGCTGAATGTCCTACGCCTTGGCCTTGTTTTGTTATTGCTGTCAGAGATAAGTTCCTAAAAGAGAATAAGGCTATTATTGAACAAATTTTAGACATAATTAACACCACTACTGAAGAATTCAAATATATTCCAAGCATAGATCGAAATTTAGCTACACGTTATGACCAAAAAATTGAAGATATTCAAGAATGGTTGTCAAAAACGCAATGGTCTCAGAAACAATTAGACGAAAAGACCTTTTCAATCATACAAAATCAACTTTTTAATTTAAATTTGATACATAATAAGACAACATATGAAAAAGTGGTATCTTAATTGATACCTTTTTTATTTCAAAAGATGTACAATTGGTTAATTAAATTGGCAAACGCACAGACTACTTTTTATAAAAATAAGAAGTGGTCTGTTTTTGTTGTTCTGCTTTTATCTCTTTTAATAACAATTCCTGTTTTTATTTATTTTCGTAAAAATATTGTCGACTTAGATTGGGAAATCCCAATTGATAAATTAGGCTTATTTGGACTTTTATTTTTATTTTTCTTCATCATATTAATTATTTTAAAAAAATATATATTTATTTCATTATCAATATATTTAATCATATTTACTATCGCATCACTTGAAGGTAATTATGCCTTCTTTAAAATTATTGATGCCTATCGAATAATTGTATATAATGCTAATGATAATTACAAAAAAGAAGCCGTAAAAGCAAATTTTATTCTACCCTTTCCTAATAAAAAAAGAGTTGAGGAAAGTGTAGATTATTTAAATCCTAGGGTTAGAAACTTTGCTTTATATTGTGTAAATAAGCATTTTAAAAAAGAAGCAAAGGCTCAACCTGAAAACAGAAAATTTATTCAATATTTTGCTGTGTTTACTGAAATAAATTCACGTTGGAACTATGTTAACGACCCTAAAACTGATGAATATTTTGCTAACGCTAGTGAAAGTTTAACCTATTTTTCTGGTGATTGTGATGATCATGCTATTTTAATGGCCGCAACTATCAAATCAATTGGAGGAACAATGCGATTAATTCATACAGGTAAACATATGTATCCTGAACTATACGTTGGAAAAGCAAAAGATCTTGAACAAGTGGTTTATATCATTAAAAATGAACTCTTTAAACAAATCACAAAAGGAAAAGTACTGTTTATTCATCGAGACGAAGACGATAAAATTTGGTTAAACATGGATTATACAGCACATTATCCTGGTGGCCCATTTTTAGGTGAGGAAATTTTAGGAATTTTAAAACTTTAATTACCACTCTATTCCTATTTTACCTTGATTTTTTAGTATTTGATTTGTTTTATTGAAATGATTATTACCAAACCAAAAACCTCTATTCGCACTTAAAGGAGAAGGATGACCACTTTCTAAAATAAAATGTTTTTGAACATCAATAAGTGTTTTTTTCTTTTGTGCAAAACCACCCCAAAGTAAAAAAACAATACCATCTTTCTCTTTAGATATATATTGTATAACATGATTGGTAAAAGTTTGCCAAGGAATATTTTTGTGACTATTTGGCTCATTTTGTTTAACAGTTAATGTTGCATTTAATAACAATACTCCTTGCTTTGCCCAACGTTCTAAATTACCAGAATTCGGAAAAAAAACTGTGTTTTGCGAATTTTGAATTTCTATAAATATATTTCTTAGACTAGGAGGAATTGCAACACCCTCTGGAACAGAAAAAGCTAATCCATGTGCCTCTCCTGCTCCGTGATAAGGATCCTGACCAATAATTACCACTTTTAAATTTGATAAAGAACAATATTTAAATGCATTAAAAATTTGTCCTTTAGGAGGAAAACAAAAGCTTTGTTCATAAGCTAATTCTACTTCTGAAGTAATTTTATTAAAATACGTTTGCTCTTTTTCTATTTCAAAAAATGCAGACCAAGATGGATCAATTACTATATCTAACATAAAAGTGGAAGCTTTATTTTTTACAAAGATAATTACTTTGTAAATTTGTTTTTTATCTTGTTAAAAAATGATTGCTATAAACGAAAAGACCCTAAAAGATTTAGAATTTCATACTCTACTTCAAACTATTTCAGAAAGTTGTAATACTGAAATCGGAAGTGAAAAAGCGTTGCAAATTCAACCTTTCAAAGAGAAAGAAACATTACTAGCCGAACTAGCTTATACAAACGAGTATTTAGCTTCTTTTTCAAATAACAATGCTTTACCTAATCATGGGTTTGAAACCATTACACAAGATTTGAAACTCTTAGCTATTGAGGATAGTTTTTTGGAATTAGCAAGTATTCGTAAAATTTATCAAATCAATAAAACGGCTAATCAATATATTATTTACCTGAAAAAATTCAAGGATTATTACCCGCAATTATTTCAAAAATCATTACAAATTGAATTTACAACCGTTATTGCTAGAGCAATCGATGAAATCGTAGACAAATATGGAGAAATTAAAGACGACGCCTCTCCAGATTTAATTAATATTAGACGAAATATACAATTAGTTCGAGGTAAAATCAATCAAAGTTTTGGCATGGCCTTGACACATTATAACTCATTAGGCTATCTTGATGAAATTAGAGAAACCATAGTAGACAACCGACGAGTACTTGCTGTTTCGGCCATGTATAGAAAGAAAGTAAAAGGTACAATTTTAGGTAATTCAAAAACAGGAAGCATTGCATACATTGAACCCGAAGCTACGTTAAAATTTTCAAGAGAACTCAATAATCTAGAATATGAGGAACGAGAAGAGATTATCAAAATTTTAAGGAATTTATCAGCTTGTATACGCCCCTACGTTTCTACACTTCTTCATTATCAAAATTTCTTGAGTGATATTGATGTTATTGCTTCTAAAGCAAAATATGCGCGAAAAATAAACGGTGTACTTCCAACAATAACTGAAGAAAAAAAGCTTTTTTTTAGAGAAGCTTATCATCCAATTCTATTTTTAAAAAACAAAGAAGAAGGTAAAGTTACTTTTCCCCAAACTATTGAACTAGAAAATGAAAACCGAATTATTGTTATATCTGGACCAAATGCAGGTGGAAAAACAATTTCACTAAAAACGGTAGGTTTATTACAATTAATGTTACAATCAGGGATGCTTATTCCAGTGCATGAAAGAAGTCAGACTTTTTTGTTTGATCGAATTTTAACAGATATTGGAGACAATCAATCTATTGAAAATCATTTAAGTACATATAGTTATCGTTTAAAAAACATGAATTATTTCTTGAAAAAATGTAATTCGAAAACTTTATTTTTGATTGACGAATTTGGTACTGGATCTGACCCAGAATTAGGTGGTGCATTAGCCGAAACTTTTTTAGAGGAATTTTATGCACGTGAGGCTTTTGGTATTATTACAACACACTACACCAATTTAAAAATTTTAGCAAATGAACTACCTTTTGCAAGTAATGCAAACATGCTATTTGATGAAAAATCATTAGAACCTATGTTCAAACTTCACTTAGGGCAACCTGGTAGTTCCTTTACATTTGAAGTTGCTCAGAAAAACGGTATTCCATATGGACTAATCAATCGTGCTAAAAAGAAAATTGAAAATACAAAAGTACGTTTTGATAAAACCATTGCTACACTACAAAAGGAGCGCTCTAAACTTGAAAAAACATCTACTATTTTAAAAGAAGAAGAATCCAAGGCCAGAGAAGAAAGCCAAAAGATGGAAAAAATAAATGCAAAGATTCAAGAGAAATTAGAACGCTATCAAGAAATGTATGATGCCAATCAGCGATTGATTTATATGGGACAAAGAATTGATGATATAGCAGAAAAATATTTTAATAACAAAGATAAAAAGTCACTTATTGGAGAATTTTTAAAGATGGTTGAGATTGAAAACTCAAAAAGAAAAAAAATATCTGCAAAAGAGAAAAAACAAAAAGAAGTAATCGAAAAACAAGTTGTAGCCGAAGTCAAGGAGAAGGTAGACGAAATTAGAAAAGAGAAAAAACAGAAAAAAATAAAAGAACAAAAGGCTGAGGAAAATAAACCAAAAGTTACTTTAAAAATTGGTGATCGTGTACGCATGAAAGAAGGCAAGTCTATTGGAACAATTGATAAAATTGAAAAAAATAAAGCTATTGTAAATTATGGAATTTTTACTTCAAAAGTTGCTATTGATGAATTAGAATGGATTCAACCTCTTTAAAAGTTAAGTTAAATTCGTCATATTTATTTATATTTTACCAGATTGATTAATTATGGAATTTCCAGAAAATAAAAAAATTGTCCTTTTTGATGGGATTTGTAATTATTGTAATGAAAAAGTTAACTTCATAATAAAACATGATGAACATGATATTTTCCGTTTTGTAGCAATTCAAAGTGAAAAAGGACAAGAAATCATAAAGTATTTAGAAATCCAGCCTACTTTTGATAGTATTATTTTATATGAACCTGGAATTGCTTATTACATCAAATCAGAAGCAATTTTTACTATTTTAAAAAATTTAAAGTCATCCTATAAATGGATTTTAATATTCAATTTAATGCCTTATTCAATAATAAATTTGGTTTACGATTATATAGCTAAAAATAGATATAAATGGTATGGTAAAAAAGATACTTGTTTGATACCATCACCAAAAATAAAATCAAAATTTTTATAATTTTAAATCAGAAGTAACTGATAATTATCATGTTATTTAATAATTATAGATGTTAAATTTGATTAAATTTTAAAACTAACTCCTATGAAAAATTTATTTGTGCCTTTGTATTCTTGGAGTAACGGCGCTATTATAATGACAGTTGTTTTTGCATTAGTTATTATAGCCTTAGTAGGCGCTGTTTTTTTTATGATGAATAATAATGAAAAAAAAGACTAAGCTAAGCTTAGTCTTTTTTTATAGAAATTATTCTTATTTCAATTTTCTTCTATTTCGTTCGGCAATAATTAAAGACAATTCTCTTCCAGTTTGTCCAGCAACCGATGTGTTTTCTTGTGCTCGTCTAATTAAATAAGGCATAACATCTCGAACAGGACCAAAAGGCAAATATTTGGCTATATTGTAACCTGCAGCAGCCAAATTATAGCTAATATTATCACTCATTCCATATAATTGACCAAACCATACTCTTTTATCATCCTTAGAAAGACCTTTTTCAATCATTAATTTCATAACTAAATAAGAACTATCTTCATTATGAGTACCCGCAAAAATTGCCATTGATTCAATGTGTTCCATCATGTAGCTAACTGCTGCATTAAAGTTGTCGTCAGTTGCTTGTTTCGATGAACAAATAGGATTTTTATAGCCTTTTTCTTCTGCACGTTTTGCTTCTTTTTCCATGTATGCACCACGAACCAATTTCATACCAATATGATATCCCTTTAATTTAGCACGTTCATGTAAACTTTTTAAATAATCTAGACGATCCCAGCGATACATTTGTAAGGTATTAAAAATCAAAGCTTTTTCTTTGTTATACAGCTCCATCATTCGTTCAACTAGTTGATCAGCGGCATCTTGCATCCATGTTTCTTCACCATCAATTAAAATAGTAACATCTTTATCAAAGGCATATTGGCAAACTTTTTCAAAACGAGCCACAACTCTATTCCACTCACTTTGTTCAGAAGAATTCAAAGTTAATTTTGCTCCCACTTTTTCATACAAATCAATTCTTCCTAAACCAGTAGGTTTAAAAACAGCAAAAGGAATAGCCTGACTGGCTTTAGCAAAATCAATCGTACGTAAAGTCATTGCTAATGCCGCATCAAATTGTTCCTCTTCTTCTTTACCTTCCACAGAATAATCAAGAACAGAAGAAACTCCTTTAGCATACATTTTATCAACAACTTTTAAGCAGTCTTGTTCATTGATACCACCACAAAAATGATCAAAAACTGTTTTTCTAATCAATCCTTCAACAGGTAAGTGCAGTTTCAAAGCAAAATTAGTTAATGAAGTTCCTACTTTAACTAGGGAGGGATTTCCAATCATTTTAAATAAGAAATGAGCTCTATTTAATTCAGCATCAGATTTTAAAATGAAGGCATTTTCAGTATTATTAAATATTTTTTCCATAAAAAATAAAAACATCTTTCGGGTTACAAATATACGCTTTTTTTGAATTATTTTGATTTATTTTGCATCAAATTAATTTTTCCTCAATGAATACTATTCTATCGAATAATTGTCAACTATTCTTCAATGAAAAAGGATTAAATTACTTAATCGAAATCTTAATTCCATCTAATTATTCTAAAATAATAGTTCTGGTTGACGAAAATACAAATAACTATTGTTTGCCTAATTTTTTAGCACGATTACCGACAGAGATTGAAATAGAAATCATCGAAATTGAAGCTGGAGAAGAAATGAAAAATGTAGCAACTTGTTTGGAGTTATGGCAAACTTTAATAGATTTAGGTGCTGACAGAAAGAGTATAATTTTAAATTTAGGTGGTGGTGTAATTACCGATTTAGGTGGTTTTGTAGCTTGTACTTTCAAAAGAGGTATTGATTTTATCCATATTCCCACTACACTTTTAGCAATGGTTGATGCGGCTATAGGTGGTAAAAACGGTGTTGATTTGGGACAATTGAAAAATCAAATTGGAGTAATCAAAGAACCTAAAGCTGTAGTTATAGATACTATCTTTTTAACAACTTTACCTCCAAGAGAAATGCGATCTGGTTTGGCTGAAATGTTAAAACATGGTTTAATTTATGATAAAAATTATTGGGACGAAATAAAAAATGTAAGTAATTTAAATACTGATGATTTAGACCGATTAATTTATCAATCTGTTCAAATAAAAAACAAAATTGTATCACAAGATTTAACAGAAAAAGGAATTAGAAAGTCATTAAATTTTGGTCACACCTTAGGTCATGCAATTGAAAGTTATTTACTTGAGAACGAAAATAAACCAACACTTCTTCATGGAGAAGCTATTGCCATAGGTTTGATTTTAGAAAGTTATTTGTCTTTAGAGTTACATCTTATAACCAAAGAAGAATACGCAGAAATCAAATATTATATCTCTGATATTTTTGAACCCGTAGCATTTACTTCAGAAGATGTTGAAAAAATCATATCATTATTAATTTTTGACAAGAAAAATGAATTTGGAAAAAATCAATTTGCTTTATTGAACGGTATTGGAGGAATTTCATTAAATCAAAATGTCTCTAATTCTCTTATTTATAAGGCATTTGAGGATTATAACTGAGTTAAATATTTTTTAAAAAAAGCTATTGAAATTAGTAATTTTATTTGCTAAATTTGCACCAATGAAAATAAGCAATCAAATTCGTAACGTTTTACAGCAAAGTATCTTATCGCTTACTTGTATTTTTTCAAGTGAAAATAAGCCTTTTGCTATTTCTCGTTTTTTGGATTTATTTACTTTTTCAAAGGCTTACAATGAAAAATTATTGATTGTTTTTGCTAATATTAGAGTTTGAAAATAAGTGTTATAAACTAACGGATTTATTTTTTCTAACTTTAATAATTTTCAAAAATGAAAACAAATTATTTTGACTTAATTAATCAGACTTTTTATTTTCCACAAGAAGAATTTACTTTAAATAAAGATAATCTACAATTTCATGGTATTGATTTAATGAAATTAGTAGAGGAATATGGAACTCCACTGAAGTTTACTTATTTGCCTAAAATCTCTCAAAACATTAATCGTGCAAAAATGTGGTTTAGAAATGCCATGGAAAAACACGGTTATGAAGCTAAATACTATTATTGTTATTGCACTAAAAGTTCACATTTTGAATTTGTATTAAATGAAGCTTTAAAAAATAACATTCATATCGAAACTTCATCTGCATTTGACATTAATATTGTTGAAAAATTAATGGAAAATGGAAAAATTAACAAAAATACTTTTGTAGTTTGTAATGGTTTCAAAAGAGGTAAATATGTTGAAAATATTGCCCGTTTGATTAATAACGGACACAGAAACACAATTCCAGTAATTGATAATTTTGAAGAATTAGACTTACTTCAAGAACAAATTGAGGGTAAGTTTAAAATTGGAATTCGTATTGCAGCCGAAGAAGAGCCTAAATTTGAATTTTATACTTCTCGTTTAGGAATTGGTTATAAAGATATTGTCCCTTTTTATAGAA
>CAYNNB010000034.1:0-24939 GCA_964398425.1 uncultured Flavobacterium sp. | reverse complement strand
TATTTCATCTTCTAAGCTACTCATTTGGTGCTGATGGCATAAAATGCCTTGAATATGTTGCATGAATAAATATAAGAAAAACCAACGAAGTATACAAATATTACACTATATTTGTTTTATAGATTGTGGGTTTTTTCACAGTCTGACGTTAGGCAAAAGGCGCAAAGCACCTTTGCCCAACAGGCGTGCCCTTCGCCCAACTCGTCGCTTGACAAAATCAAACGACATCGTCAAGCGCTCGCCTGTTACCTGTAATTTAAAAAAATGAGAAGAAAAATAGAATTCACGAAAGAAACAATTTTACCTAATTTAGTTTTTATATTTAGTGTAATAAACATACTAACCCACTTGACTAATTTAAATATTTCAATTATTTTATCTTTAATTGGAATCTGTGGTACAATTCTTTTCTATAATCAAAATAGCATTTCTAGTAAATTAATTTACATTTGGTTAATTGCTCAGGTAATTATTATTGATCC
This sequence comes from uncultured Flavobacterium sp., assembly GCA_964398425.1. Lineage (GTDB taxonomy): Bacteria > Bacteroidota > Bacteroidia > Flavobacteriales > Flavobacteriaceae > Flavobacterium. The sequence continues at coordinate 24,457 of CAYNNB010000034.1, read as the reverse complement.
AATTTTTAATTTAAATCAATTAGGTTTTACTTTATCATTTACTTTAGGTTTTGGAAATTTCAATCTAAGCATCAATTTTCTTCCTTTGTTTTTTTTGGGAATGATTAAAGTAATTGAATCAACTAACTTAATTGGAAAGCAAATCAACTTAATAGAATTTAGAGAAAATGCAATTTCAGAATTTCTACCAATTAAAGGAATAATTTCTAAGCGTTTAGATTTTAATGAAAATAAAAATTGGCTACTTATTGATTTAGAAAACCAATTTGAATTTGAAGGAAGAAAAATTGATAAAGTTTTGATTAAAAATAAAGATGCAGAAAAATCAATCAAGCTCAAAGAGAAAAATCAGATTGCGCATTTAAGATTAGTTACTGACGAATCTAAACTTGTTTCTGGAGAACTATCCGAATTTCCTTTTATTGACTGGATTCGTTGCGAATAAATAAAAAACTACAGGTAACAGCCGTAACTGTTGCACAACCTCTTTTAAAAAGTAAAAAACATAAATCTTAACAAAAAAAGAACTCTTTCAAAGCGATTTAAGTGCGCTGCCCCAAAAAAAATTAGACACTTATGGGGCGTGCACTTCAATTAAACTTATTCTACTTATCTATTTTTCAAATAATTTTCTACATTTTCTAAAATTCGGGCTTCAATATTACTGATATCACTTTTCACAAAAGCTTCACCTATAATGTTTTCATATAATTCTATGTAACGCTCTGAAACCGTTGCAATGTAATCGTCAGTCATTTCCGGAATTTGTTGTCCTTCTTTTCCTTGGAATCCGTTGGCAATTAACCATTGGCGCACAAATTCTTTAGACAATTGTTTTTGTGCTTCTCCGCTGGCTTGTCGTTCTTGGTAGCCCTCTGCATAAAAATAGCGTGACGAATCTGGTGTATGAATTTCGTCAATCAAAACAATTTTACCGTCTTTGGTTTTTCCAAATTCGTATTTTGTGTCCACTAAAATCAAGCCTCTTGAAGCCGCAATTTCCGTTCCTCTTTGGAATAAAGCTCTTGTATAGTTTTCTAATACAACATAATCCTCTTCCGAAACAATACCTTTCGATAAGATATCTTCTCTAGAAATATCCATATCATGTTCTCCATTATCTGCTTTTGTCGTTGGAGTGATAATAGGTGTTGGAAATTTGTCATTTTCTTTCAAGCCTTCTGGCATAGTTACACCACATAAAACTCTATGTCCAGCAGCATATTCTCGAGCTGCATGTCCTGAAAGATAGCCACGAATAACCATCTCTACCTTAAAAGGGGTGCACAAATGACCGACTGCCACATTCGGGTCTGGTGTTGCTATTAACCAATTAGGAACTATGTCTTCCGTAGCTTGCATGAAACGAGTCGCAATTTGGTTTAAGATTTGGCCCTTATAAGGAATCCCTTTAGGCATGACTACATCAAAAGCTGATAGCCTATCCGTAGCAATCATAACCAATAAATCATCATTTATGTTGTAAACTTCGCGAACTTTTCCTCTGTAAACCGATTTTTGACCCGTGAAATGGAATTGGGTCGAGGTAATTGTATTCATCTTTTGTTGTGTTGTTGTTGTTTTGCAAAGGTAGCCTCTTTTTAGACAATTGCAAAAGTTAATTTAATGTCTTATTTCTTTAAATGGTTTTCAAAAAGTTCTAAAATTCTACTGTATTCATCAATCCACGAATAGGTTTCTTTAAATCCGTGGGCTTCTACAGGATAAGAAGCTAAACTCCAATTTTTTTTACCCAACTCAATAAAACGTTGCGACAAGCGAACGATGTCTTTATATTCCACATTGTCGTCTACCATGCCATGTAACATCAACAACTGATTTTTTAAGTTTTCAGCAAAATAAATAGGTGAACTTCTTTTATAAGCATTGGGATCGGTTTCAGGGAAATTCAAAATATTACCCGTATACCCGTGATTGTAATGTGCCCAATCAGTTACAGATCGTAAAGCTGCACCTGCTTTAAAGGCATCTGGTTCAGTTAACAAAGCCATTAATGTGATGAATCCACCATATGAACCTCCATAGATACCAACGCGTTGGGGATCAATTCCGTACTTACTCACCAAAACATTTTTTCCATCTAATTGATCGGTTAAATCTTTTCCACCCATAAAACGATAAATTCCTGTTCGATGGTCTCTACCATAGCCGTCACTGGCTCTATAATCTATATCTAAAACAGTATAACCTTTATCAGCTAAGAGGTTATGGAACATATATTCACGCAGATAAGAACTCCAAAAATTATGAGCGTTTTGTAAATAGCCCGCACCGTGAACAAAAATTACCGCTGCTCCATTTTTAACCACAGCATTGGGTTGGTAAACCCTTGCATACACCGTCTTACCGTCTCGAGCTATAAAAGAAAGCACTTCAGGTGAACGCCAAGAATAAGCTTTGAACTCAGGAGTCAAGGATTGCGTAATAGGCGTCAATTGTGCATGCGCTTTGTTAGAAGCTATAGCCAATTCCCAAGGTTGGTTAGCATGAGAATAACGCACCAACAAGCGTTTTTCATCTGGACTCAAAACCACCTCATATGCTCCAGCTTTGGTTAGTATAGGAGTTAAAATACCCGTTGTACTCAGTTGATAAAATTCTCTATTCCCTGGATGATTTTTGTTGGCCGTAATATAAAAAGCGGTTTTCGCTGCATTCCATTCCACCTTACGTACTTCCCAAGGTCCTGCCGTCAAGGCTTGGGTTGTTTTCGTTTTCATATTGCACACATACAAATGCGAGTAACCCGTTTTTTCAGATTGATAAAACACCGTTTCTTCATCTCCCAGAAATCCTAAAGTCCCACTAGTAAAGGCATATGAAGGGATACCCGGACCACCAATCCATGCTTCATCATGCTGATGATCAATGGTAGTAAAGGTATTTTCTTTTAACTGAGCGGCTACAATCCAACGATCTTTATTATCCATACTACGAATTGAAAGCACGGCATAAGTACCTGTAGCTGAAAAAACTGTTTTGTCTATATAAAGTTCTTTAGTTTCTTCCTTTTTATTCTTTACTATTTCATACTCTTGAAAATATGCTGGCGCATGACTTACACCTTTTAAGGAAGAAAAATCCATATAGTAAATAGTATCTCGAGAGACATCATAAATACCATATTTCATTGGAAAAATATTCTTTACGGAAACTTTCTCTTTGGTATCTTTAGACCTATTGTAACCATTGTCTGTTATAAAAACCTCCATTTGTTCTGTAGGCACCTCTGGTTCTTTGTAAGTAGAAAAAGTAACAAACAAGCCTTTAGGGTGAATAGCTAAGTTAACTTGTTGCTCTTTATTGAAATAGAATGGCTTTGGAGCCAGTTTTGGAAGTGTGGCATTTTTTCTTTCTTCCCATTTCTTTTTTTCCTCTTGGTCTCGCACAAATTGGAACAATTCCTTTTGTTGTATTTTTAAAAAATCTGCTTCAGATGCATCCTTAGAAGGTACTTTTGATTTAGAAAAATTAGTTATGGGATTCAGGGTACCTTTAATAGTATTCCATTCCATAAAATTGCCTTTTTGTTCAAGATAAAAGACACCTTTAGTAGCGCCAAGTGTTACAGCAGTAATTGGATCTATTTGCTGGAACAACTTGATTTTTTGTTGTGTTTTAGTATCATATTTCCAAAGTGCCCCTTTATCTAGATAATAATACAGGTTAGGGTCCCAACCTTTTTGAAAACGCAATTTTGAAAAATAAGCCTCTTCGGGTTGTGCCAATTGAGGCATTTTCATTCCATTTTGCCAAAAATAGGTACTGCTGCCCCATTCTTTGTTTGGATTCCATTCAAAATAAACTTTTTTCCCATCAAGTGACCATCTGTGATTTTCTGGAGAATAACCTACAAAGGCTTCCCCTTTCATGATTTCTGACAACTTTAACACTTGGGCGTTTAATGCTCCTAATTGAAAAATAAGAAAGGTAGCAAGTATCTGTTTTTTCATTAATCTTGGTTTTCTATACTTTTATAGGCATCAATAATTTTCTTCACTAATTTGTGACGTACAATATCTTTATCATCTAAGTAAATAATTCCAATACCGTCGACATCTTTTAACACCAGCAAAGCTTCCTTTAATCCAGAGATTGTTCGTCTAGGCAAATCGACCTGACCAGGATCCCCTGTGATTATGAATTTAGCATTTTTTCCCATACGCGTTAAGAACATTTTCATTTGCGAATGAGTGGTGTTTTGTGCTTCATCTAAAATTACAAATGCATTATCGAGTGTTCGCCCACGCATGAAAGCCAACGGAGCAATTTGAATAATTCCCTTTTGAATGTAGTCGTCTAATGTTTGCGGAGGAATCATATCGCGTAAAGCATCATACAAAGGTTGCATATATGGATCCAGTTTTTCTTTCATATCACCAGGCAAAAACCCCAAGTTCTCCCCTGCTTCGACAGCTGGACGAGTCAAAATAATACGTTTTACTTGCTTTTCCTTTAATGCCTTGACGGCTAGTGCCACCCCAGTATAAGTTTTACCAGTACCTGCGGGACCTACTGCAAAAACCATGTCGTTTTTAAATACATAATCGACCAATTTTTGTTGGTTGGGTGTCATGGCTTTAATCAATTTACCACCTAAGCCATGCACTAAAATTTTATCTCGATCGTGCATTTCGCCTGTTTGTTGTGCATCGCCTTCAATCACTCGCATAATAACGTTATCATCAATTTGATTGAAACGTGTGAAATGAGTCATCAACCTACGGAATCGGGTTTCAAATTCATCTAAAATTTCTTCCTCACCAAACGCCTTTAAAGTAGTTCCTCTGGCTACAATTTTAAGTTTAGGATAGTATTTTTTGATTGTTTCTAAGTGACTATCATGTGCTCCCCAGAATTCTTTAGGTGCAATGTTTTCTAATTCAATGATTCTCTCGTTCAAAGGCTTTAATTTTAATTGTTTTAAATCTGTAAAAAAAAGAGTAGTTTTGTATCACTCAAATATAACAAAAACTACGTATCGATTTTAAAGAAGTTATAAACAATATCATGTCAATAATTACACTTATTTCTGATTTCGGCTTAAAAGATCATTATGTAGGCATTTTGAAAGGGAAAATTTATTCCCAATACCCAGAAGTAAATATTGTTGACCTTTCCCATGAGGTAGCCAAATTCAACCTATTTGATGCAAGTTATTTGTTAGAGGCATCCTATTATCATTTCCCTAAAGGTACGGTTCATATTATGGCAGTAGATGCTGCTCAAACATCAGATACGGTTCATATTGCTATATTGCTAGACGGTCATTACTTTATTGGTGCAGACAACGGAGTATTGGGTCATTTGGCTCAAAAAATTAATCCCGAAAAAATGGTACAAATCAATATTCACGACAGACTTTCTGGTGTTGTAAATGATTTGGACGTTTTTGCTGCTGTTGGAGCTCATTTGGCTAAAGGAGGCGCACTTACCGTAATTGGAAAAGAAGTAGAAGAAATCAAACCATTGTATCGTTTACATGTAACTGTTGACGAACAATTACAATTCCTTAAGGGGCATGTGGTATATATAGATGACTTTGGTAATTGTGTGACCAATATTACAAAGAAACAAATTGACGAAGTGGCAAAAGGACGTAAACCTTTGGTTCGTTTTCACAATAAGAAAATTGATTCTGTTAAAAAGAATTATACTGATTTCAAAAAGAATGATGTTATTTCATTAAAAACACATGAAGGAAATGCAATAGCCATTATTAATGAAGTCGGCTTTTTAGAAATTGCTATTTATAAAAGCAATCCCGATTCAATAGGTTCAGCTGCCTCCTTGCTTGGGTTACGATTTCGGGACTTAGTAACGGTAGAATTTGAGAATTAGGAACTTGAAAATATTCAATTAAAGATTAAAAATGTTAACAAAAAAATACAAAAGAGTCAAAAAATAGCAATTATGTTTGTACGAATCGTAAAAATGCGTTTCCATGAAGATAAAGTGGAATCGTTTTTAGCAAATTTTCATGAAGTTAAGCAACAGATCAGAGGATTTGAAGGAAATCAGTTCTTAGAATTGTATAGAGACAAAGAAGATCCTTGTGTGTTTTTCACCTACAGTTATTGGGATAAAGAAGAAAGTTTAGAGAAATATCGCCATTCAGAATTATTTAAGGAGGTTTGGTCATTTACAAAAGCTTTATTTAGTGCTAAACCTGAAGCTTGGAGTGTAGATAAGTTAGTCACTCTAGAGTAGTCTTTTTTTAGCTTTTTAAGCCTTTGTATTTGCTAAATAACTGACATTCAATCGGTCCTAATTACAATCTTTTTTATACTTTTACGCAAATAATCATTCCATCCATGAAAGCACTTTTATTACGTGAAATCAAATCATTCTTCGGTTCACCCATCGGCTATTTAGTTATTGCCATCTTTTTGCTTTTAAATGGCTTGTTTTTATGGGTTTTTGAAGGTGAATTCAATATTTTAAATTCGGGCTTTGCTGATATGAGTCCGTTTTTCAAATTAGCTCCTTGGATATTAATTTTTTTAATTCCAGCAGTAACCATGAAAAGCTTTTCAGATGAGAAAAAACAAGGAACTTTAGAAATACTTTTTACTAAACCTTTAAGCTTATGGGAAATTGTAAACGGTAAGTTTCTTGGAGCTTTTATATTAATTATTATTGCCATTTTGCCTACTTTAGTTTACGTTTTTCTAATATCTGATTATACCTTAGCGCAAAATGAATTTGACTATGGCAGTACAATTGGTTCTTATTTTGGTTTGTTATTTTTAATTGCAGGATATACTTCCATTGGTGTATTTACATCTACCCTTTCAGACAATCAGATTGTAGCATTTATTATTGCTGTATTCCTTTGTTTCTTTTTCTATTTTGGCTTTGATGGATTAGCTAATCTTTTTGGAGCGTTTAATACGATTATTGCTTCATTAGGTATGGATTTTCACTTTAAAAGTATGGGACGTGGAGTAATTGACACCCGTGATATCATCTATTTTATCAGTATTACTGTTTTATTTTTGGCAGCTACTGTTTACCAATTAAAATCACTAAAAGCGTAATGAAACAAGCGAAGAAAAATAACCTCAAACAACTAGGTCTTTTAGCCGCAGGCTTATTTATTTTGAATTTTGCCAGTCATTTCATTTACCATCGATTCGACTTAACACAAGACCAACGCTACACGTTATCTGAAACTACCAAAAAAATCATTGACGGAGTAGATAGCCCACTTATTATTGATGTATTTTTAGAAGGAAATTTTCCTGGTGAGTTTAAAAAACTTCAAAATGAAACACGACAATTGTTAGAAGAATTTAATGCCTATAATTCTAATATTAGCTTCCAATTTGTCAATCCGATAGAAAAAGAAGAGGAACGCGTTACGACCATGAAGAAGTTTTACGATAAAGGTATGTTACCTATTAACGTAACTTTAGAAGAAAAAGGAAAGCAAACGCAGGAAGTGGTTTTTCCATGGGCATTAGCAAATTATGGTAACAAAGGTGCTAAGGTACAATTGTTAAAAAATTTGATGGGTGCTACTACTGAACAAAAAGTGGTAAGTTCTGTTCAACATTTAGAATATGCATTTGCAGATGCAATCAATAAAATTTCGAAAGAAAAACAAAAGAAAATTGCAGTTATTAAAGGCAACGGAGAACTAGAAGATCTATTCATAGCCGATTTCTTAAAATCAGTTCGTGAGAATTACTATATCGGTCCCATTACACTAGATTCAGTTGCTAAACAACCTAATGAAACCTTAAAAGCTTTAAAAGAATACGATCTAGCCATTATTGCAAAGCCAACAGAAAAGTTTACCGATGAAGAAAAACAAGTCTTAGACCAGTTCATCATGAAAGGAGGTAAAACCCTTTGGTTAGTGGAACCCGTTGAAGCTGAACTAGACAGTTTATACAATTCTTCAGGGACAACTTTAGCTATAAACCGCGATCTGAATTTAGCTGATATGTTCTTTAAGTATGGCTTCCGTATCAATCCGCAAATCATTAAAGACGAACAAGGAGCACCTATTGTACTGTATTCAGGTAATCAAGGTAGTGAATCACAAAAGGAACAATATCCATGGCGCTTTTCTCCTTTTGTTTACTCGTCTTCTTCACATCCAATTGTGAAAAATATTGAAGGAGTTAAGTTTGAATTTGCCTCGCCAATTGAACTACTAAAAGGAAATGTAAAACAAACGGTATTACTAGAAACGTCACAGTTTTCCAAAACAATTGGATTACCCTACCCCATCAAATTAGACTTAGTAACAGAGGAAACGTCTCCAAAAGACTATACTAATGGTGGATTCATTCCTGTAGCTATCTTATTAGAAGGTTCGTTTACTTCTATGTATAAAAACCGTGTATTGCCTTTCAAAGAAGCTGATTTTAAAGATCATAGCATACCAACCAAAATGATTGTCGTTTCTGACGGAGATATAATTAAGAATCAATTAGACAGAGGCATGCCATTAGAATTAGGTTTTGACAAATGGACCAACTTCATGTTTGGCAACAAGGAATTTTTATTGAATAGCGTGAATTTCTTATTAGATGATACAGGACTTATTAACATAAGAAGCAAAGAAGTTCGACTACCTATGTTAGATAAACAAAAAGTATATGATAATTATACCACTATACAATTGCTAACTGTTGCATTACCAATAGTTATCTTAGCTATATTTGGTTTTTTGTTCACTTATTTGAGAAAGAAAAAATACAGCAAATAGATGTTAATAACTATTTTTTCAGATGTTGTTGTAAACGAATATATTTGTGAAGTCTAAAATTATGAAGATGATGAATTTTATTGTATCTAGCTCTTATTTATTGAAACAATTACAAGTACTAGGAAGTGTAATCAACTCAAGCAACACTTTACCTATTCTTGATAATTTTTTATTTGAATTAGATAATAACCAGTTAAAAGTTTCGGCTTCTGACTTAGAAACGACCATGTCGGCAACGTTAGAAATTGAATCGAATAGCACAGGAAGTGTTGCTATACCTGCTAAATTATTATTAGACATTTTAAAAACGTTTCCTGAACAACCGTTAACGTTTACGGTAGAAGATAACAATACGGTTGAAATCAGTTCAAATTCAGGTAAATACGCCATTGCCTATGCGGCAGGTGAAGAATTTCCAAAAGCTGTAGTTTTAGAAGATCCTTCTTCAACTATTATTCCGGCTGAAGTGTTAGCTAACGCTGTTGGAAAAACGATATTTGCTACAGGAAACGATGATTTACGCCCAGTAATGAGCGGTGTATTTTTCCAATTCTCTACAGAAGGATTAATTTTTGTAGCAACTGATGCACATAAATTAGTGAAATATGCAAGAACGGATGTGAAAGCATCGCAATCCGCTGAGTTCATTATGCCTAAAAAACCGTTGAATATTTTAAAAGGAATTTTAGCGGCTTCTGATGCAGAAGTAAAAGTGGAATATAACGATTCAAACGCTACTTTCTCTTTTGATACTTATGTATTAACGTGTCGTTTAATTGATGGTAAATACCCAAATTATGAAGCGGTTATTCCAAAAGAAAACCCGAATAAATTAATCATAGGTAGAACTCAGTTTTTAAACTCAGTGCGTCGTGTGGCTATTTTTGCTAATAAAACAACACACCAAATTCGTTTAAAAATTGCCGGAACAGAATTAAATATTTCTGCGGAAGATATTGATTACTCAAACAAAGCAGATGAACGTTTAACGTGTGATTACCAAGGTGATGATATGCAAATTGGATTCAACTCGCGTTTCTTACAAGAGATGTTAAACAACTTAAACAGTGATGAAATTCAATTAGAAATGTCTTTACCTAACCGTGCTGGAATCTTAACCCCTATTGATGGATTAGACGAAGGTGAAACCGTTACTATGCTTGTTATGCCAGTAATGTTGAATAATTAAGACTTGAAAAGTTTTCAATTGAAATAGTAAGATATAAAAGGACTAAAAACCAACCCTTACTTAAAAGCCACAAGAACGAATTGCGTGATTGTGGTTTTTTTTTTGTTCATCTTTATTGAAAGACTAAATAAAATTAATAGCCCCGATTGAAGCGGTTACCGTGTAAAAGCGAAAAGCGGGACTGGACTTCTTTGAAGCACCACTCTCCTGCTCCTAAAAAAATTGATTCCCGAATTATTCTATACTACTAACTAAAGAAGTATCTTTGCCAAAAAATTGGTCATTATGATTCCACAAGATACTATTGTTGCGTTAGCGACGCCTTCGGGTGCGGGTGCCATTGCGGTTATTCGTTTGTCTGGAAAAGAGGCAATTTCTATTGCTTCGGAAGTTTTTCAATCGGTTTCAGGGAAAGATATAAGCAAGCAACGTACGCATACTATTCATTTGGGGCATATTGTTTCGGAAGGTAAAATTTATGACCAAGTATTGCTTTCGATTTTTAAGGGTCCGAATTCTTATACGGGTGAAGATGTGGTGGAAATTTCTTGCCACGGTTCTACTTTTATTCAGCAACAAATTATTCAACTTTTACTTCGTAAAGGTGCGAAAATGGCTCAGGCGGGTGAATTTACACTACGTGCTTTCTTAAACGGGAAACTCGATTTATCGCAGGCCGAAGCGGTAGCCGATCTTATTGCATCGGATAATGAGGCGAGTCACCAAATTGCGATGCAACAAATGCGCGGTGGGTTCAGTAATGAAATTGCCAAATTGCGTGAGGAATTGTTGAACTTTGCTTCGTTGATTGAGCTGGAATTAGACTTTGCAGAAGAAGATGTGGAGTTTGCGGATCGTTCGGCGTTTCATGAACTGCTAAACCGTATTGAGTTTGTCTTAAAACGTTTAATTGACAGTTTTGCAGTAGGAAACGTGATTAAAAACGGGATTCCGGTTGCGATTGTAGGCGAACCGAACGTAGGGAAATCGACCTTATTGAATGCCTTATTGAACGAAGAACGTGCGATTGTTTCGGACATTGCAGGTACGACGCGAGACACCATTGAAGACGAATTAGTGATTAACGGTATTGGCTTCCGCTTTATTGATACGGCTGGAATTCGTGAAACGAAGGATGTGGTAGAAAGCATTGGAATTCAGAAGACGTTTGAAAAAATGGAACAAGCGCAGGTGGTGTTATTTTTAGTTGACAGTTCTCAGTTCACAGTTGCTAGCCTAGAAAATTTGAAAATTGAAATTGAAAAGGTAAAAAACAAATATCCTACTAAAGCCATCGTCGCTATTATCAATAAAGTAGATTTATTGTCTGAGGAAGATGTGAAAGGTATTCAAGAACAACTTTCGACTTTTGACGTTCAACTTTCGACTATTTTTATTTCTGCTAAACAAAATATAGGTATTGATGAATTGAAAAATGAATTGCTTTCGTTTGTCAACACGGGTGCTTTACGAAACAACGAGACAATTGTGACCAATACGCGTCATTATGATTCGTTATTAAAGGCGTTGGAAGAAATTCAGAAGGTAAAATGGGGCTTGGAATCACATTTGTCTTCTGATTTGATTGCGATTGACATCCGTTCTGCCCTACACTTCTTTGGGGAGATTACAGGAGAAGTGACAAATGATGAGTTGCTTGGTAATATTTTCGCGAATTTCTGTATTGGCAAATAACAGCACAAAAACAACAAAAAACATAACGCAATAAAACAAACAAAACTCTTTATTATAAAGGGTTTTGTTTGTTTTATACAAAATTAAGATTTATGATGTTTTGTGTTTTTTTGTTATTTTTTGTACCATTCTTGTACCTTATATAGATATTTTTATTATTTTTGAATTTTAAAGACAAATTATGTCTCTTATTTACCCTTATTTCCATTTATTTAGTCTTATATCGTTTAAAACACAATAATATGAGTTCAAATTTTACAGTAAAAAGAATCTGTGATTATTGCAAAAATGTTTTTGATGCAAAAACGACAAAAACAAAGTATTGCTCACACATTTGCAATAGCAGAGATTATAAATTAAAACAAAAAACCAAAAAAATTGAAGTAAGTAATACTGAAACAAAATTAAAAGTTACTAATTATGTTATTGATATAAACTCAAAAGATTTTTTAACAGTTAATGAAGCCTCAACATTACTTAATATGTCCACTAAAACTGTTTATAGATTAATTGAACAGAAAGAATTAAATGCTTTTAATTTTTCAATTAGAAAAACTTTAATTAGAAGAAAAGATATTGATAGTTATTTTGAAAAAAACTTAATAAGTATTGACTATGTGAACCCAAATAGAGAAAACGAAATTAATAGAGATAATTCTTATACTATCAATGAAGCTATTGAAAAATTTAAGATTTCAAGTGGTGCATTATATAATATTATCAAAAAACATAATATACAAAAAAAGAAATACGGTAAATTTACGTTAGTAAAAAAGGAGGATTTAAACAAAATTTTTGAATAATCAATTATGAGTAAAGTAACATTAAGAGAAAAAACACTAAAGACTGGCAAAATAAGTCTTTATTTAGACTACTACCCTCCTATTATTAATCCTAAAAACGGAACAGAAACTCGTAGAGAATTTTTAAAATTATATCTAATAGAAAATCCAAAATCTAATGAAGAAAAAAAACACAATAAAGAAACTTTTGACCTTGCTGAAATAATTAAATCTAAAAGAAATGTTCAGCTTAAAAATAAAGAATTTGGTTTTAAAGATAACGTAGTGTTAAATGTGAACTTTATAACTCTATATAAAAGTGTTGTTGATGAATATTACAATACAGGCAGTGAATCCAATTATAATTCTTGGAAAGCATCTTTAAATCATTTAGAAAATTTTAGTGGTGGTACGATATTATCAAACAATTTAACCCTTGATTATATAAAAAAATACAGAACCTATCTTTTAAATGCAAAAAGCACAAGAAATTCAAAAATTGACAAAAAACTTGCAAAAAATACCGCTTCATCGTATTTTAAAAACTTTATTGCTGTTCTAAAAGTTGCGTATAAACAAAATTTGATTGAAAAAAATTTAGCGGAAGATGCGGAATACATAAAAGAAGAAGAAACTCATCGGGAATATTTAACCGAAGAAGAAATTTCTTTATTATGGAAAACAGAAATTAAAATTGAGAAAGTGAAATATATGGCAATATTTTCAGCTTTAAGTGGTTTACGTTTTGTTGATATAAATAACCTTTACTGGGAAAATATTTTCCAAGACAAACATCAAGGATATTACATATCATTAAGAGAAGAAAAAACAAAATCAATAAAAAACCATCCTATTTCTATCACAGCTTACAATATTTTAAAAACTCAAAAAACTGATGTTGGACTTATTTTTGGAGGGATTAAATATTCTCAAATAACCCGACCAATGAAAGACTGGATTAAAAAATCGGAAATTAAAAAGAAAATCTCATTTCATAATTTCAGACATAGTTATGCAACTTTACAACTTGCAAATGGAACAGACATATATACTGTTTCCAAATTATTAGGTCACAAAAACGTTTCCACTACACAGATTTATACGAAAGTAATGGACAAAAATAAAATTGAAGCTGCTAATCGAATTAACTTAAAATTAGATGGACTATAAAAAAATAATTGACACATTTTTCAAAAATAAATTAGATTACATTATTGAAAAACTAAAAGAATATAAAAATCAATCCCGATCTTTCGAATATGCTATTGACCAAATCAAAATGAATTTGTACAATGAAAGAATCAACAATATAGTTGATATAAATAAAGAACTTTTCAATAATGCAATTTATGATTTTAAATATTTTGAAGAAATTTATCAAAAGGGAACTTCAATTACATTAGTAATAGAAAATGAAATAAAGACAGAATACAATGAAAAAATTAGATTAAAAAAAATAGTAGATAAGAACAATAATGAGGTTTTAAATTATTCTTTCAATACTCTAATAATAGACTTAATCGAATATGATTCATTAGTAAAAATTGAAAATAGATTGTGTTTTAATTCAGAGCTATATAAACTTTTTTATGAATCAAACATTTATAATCAATTTACACTTGAATCATTTGATGGACATGTTGTCAACAGTAAGCTTTACATAAACTTGTTTTCTAAACTTAAGCCTAATAATCCTATTCCGATTGCGGTCGAAAAAATTGATGAATTTCTGAATGTAAAATACGATATTATAACAGATACAGCAGAATTAAACGAATTAGAGAATAAAGTTAAATCAAAAATCAAAACAAAAAAACAAGAATTTGAACTTAATGAACAATTACTGATTTTGAACCTTTGTTTAGTAGACAAAAATTCAATTCCTATAACCGAAAAAAGTAAATTGATTATTTTAATAGGTGAAATAATAGAAGACAATTTGTTTAAAGTACCATCGTCAGATAGCAATACCTATGACAAAATATCAAAAGGAATTTTGAGAAAAGGAAGTGTAAGTAAAATGATAGAAATTATAGATATGGTTCTAATAAAAATTGAAGGATTTAATTTAAAATTTACAAACCAAACATTAAAAAAACATAAAGCAACTTTAAAAAATGAACAAAAACACACATAATAACAAAGTAAAAGCAACTTAAATATTTTCATAAAGTACTATTTTACAACCATATAAACTATAACCACGCCGTCCCCAAGTTATCCCTAAAGTATTCTTTTAGGGATTTTTTCATTTTACGTTTGTCGAATAAAACAAAATAAAATGAACCAACAAATTTACATGCTCTCAGAAGAAGGAATAAAAGTACTTGCAGAGCAAATTACAGAAAACATTAAAAAGGCAATTAATCCCTCAAATTCTTCAACAGAGGATGTCTTTATGAACATTGATGAAACAGCTAAACTTGTCAATTTAGCCAAACCAAGTATTTATGGTTTAGTACATCAAAACAGAATCCCATATCATAAAAAAGGTAAGCGTTTATATTTTTTGAAATCACAAATTATTGATTGGTTAAAATCTGGCAAAAAAGAAACTAAAGATGATACAGAAACTAAAGCCAACGAGTATTTAATGAAAAATCAATTTTTTAATCGTTAATCTAACGTAACATTTACGAATATATATGGAAAGTTATTTATATACATGTCAATATTGCTCTAAAGATTATAAACCAAACAGACGCAAAAAACAAAAGTATTGTAGCAATAGTTGCAGAGTAAGAGCATTTAAAATCCGAAATACAAAAGACAGAAATTTACCTGTAAAGGAAGATGAAAAAAGCAAAAAACTTAAAATTGAGAAAATGAGTTTTGCAGGTGTTGGAAATGCAGCCGTTGGTGCATTAGCTGTAAATTTAGCAACAAATTTACTTACTAAAGAAGAAAACAAACCTGCAACAAAAAAAGACCTAAAAAATCTAATGTCGTCATTAAAACAGCGATACTACCCTATTTTGAATATTCCTATAAGAAGTGACGGAGCAAAAGCTTATTATGACATGGAAACTAAAAATTTCATCTACCTTAAAAATTCTTAACTATGGAGGTAAAAAATCTTAAAGATATTGATGATAAAATTGGAAATGCTTTTAAAACAAACAAAGAAATTGCAATTAATCAATTGGAAGAAATAATTTCCAAGATGCCAATTGAAATCAAAACACTAATTAACGATGCGTTTACTTTAAAAAGAATTCCAAAAGAATATTTATTAAGTTCTATACTGTTTGCTTACAGCAATGCTTGCGGTCTTGCTTTTTCAATAAAAGCGATGGGATATACAAATTATGCTAATTTATATTTTTCAATAATTGGAAGTCGTGGAGATATAAAATCTCCAGCAATGGATTTAGCTACTTTTCCTTTGGTAAAATATGATAACGAAAAGTATAAAGAATTTAAAACAGAAAATATTGAATTAGATGAAATTGAAAAAATTAGTAGAAAGCAATTATTTCTTCAAGATGCTACAATTGAATCGGCAATTTTTACGCATTATAAAAACAAATATTCAATTGGAATTTTCATTGATGAACTTTATTTTATTATTGAAAAAATGGCAAATAAAAGCAGTACTGAAGGTACAGCTTGGAGAACTTTCTTTTTACAAGGTAACACAAACAAATATATAGATATATCAAGGAAAACAACGGAAAGTTTTAGAATAGAAAAATCATATCCTACTTTATTAGGTTCTATTCAAAATCAATTTGTTCCGAAATTATTTGCAGATGGAAATTTAGAAAGTGGATTAATTGACAGAATTCTTTTTACTAACAAATTAACAATGAATAATCAATTATCAATTGATGATATTTCTAACGCTGTATCTGAAAATTATTCTAAATCCTTAATCAATCTTCTAAATTATCGTACTGAAATAGAAAATACTTTTGAAATGGACGATTTGCAAATAGAACTCAATTTAGATGCTAAAAAACGACTTTTCGATTATTCCCAAGAATTAATAAATCGTCAAAATAAAGCAATTGATTTAAGCAAAGAATATATTTCAAAAATGTTGATTAACATTCATAAAGTAACTCTTTTAACACATCTAATCTTAAATTCAAGAGAACAAACATATCAAAGCAAAATTAATCTTGAAACCATTGAAATTGCAATTCTAATTCTTGAATTCTATTTCATAAATTTTAAAATTGTTTTAGAAGAAAATATCAATCACAAAGAAAAGCTACCAACCGCCGAAGATGTTATTCGATTAGCGATAAAAAATAACGCTAATCAAAAAGAGGTCGTTGCTATTACTGGAATGAATAAATCTTCAATATCGAGAAAATGGAATAATGAACTAATGCAACTTGCAACTCGCAACTGCAACCAAAAACCTTCTGACATACAATAAAATAAACACTTGACAAGGTTTTTATCAAAAGTTGCGAGTTGCGAGTTGCACAATAAAACATATAATATGCTTCAAAAAACGAAATTAGAACTTAAGTTTAACCCAAAAAGAGATTACAAGTTAATCACACCTTGTTGCGGTAGAAATAATACAGACGGAAAATTTATCAACTATAAAAATGAAAGTCAAGAATATGGATATTGTCATTCTTGCGGAAAAGCATCATTACCACCTACTATATATGTTGATGAAAATGGAGAAGAATACATTTGGAATGAATTAGAAGGCAAATTTCAAACGGATTTAATTCTACCTAAAAGAAACATCATAAATACACCAAAAATAACGACACAAAAATTCATAAAAGAATCAGTTGTTTGGGAACATTATAATATAAATACCGAAAACAATCTTATACAATATTTAAGAAAAACATATGGAGATTCAAAAACTGAATTTGCAAAAGAAATTTACGCTTTAGGGACAAGTATTGACAATGGAATAATATTCTGGAGTATAAACGCTAATTCAAAAGTTCAAAAAGCAAAAATAGCTTACTATGACACAAACGGAAAAAGAACCAATAAATTCAAAGTTCCTTACAAAAATGAAGATGGATACTTCAACTGCTTTTTTGGAGAACATTTGATTTATGATGAAATCAAAGGAAAGAAGACAATTGTATTAACTGAAAGTGAAAAAACAGCTATTATTGGTTTTATTTTATTTCCACAATATCTTTGGTTAGCTTATGGTGGAATTAATGGATTAACTGACAATAAAATAAAACCTTTAATTGGTCATAATGTACTGATTATTCCAGATATGAGCGAAAACGCTGTCAGCATAATACTAAATAAAATACCATTTCTTATTTCATTAGGAATCAATGCCAAAATATGGGATATGACCGAAGGCAAAACTGATGAACAATTAAAATTTGAAGGGATTTACAATAATGATTTAGAAGACGTTTTTAGAGAAATCAATACTATATAATTAATTTGCAAAATTAATCTTCATGAGTTATAAAACAAAAAACACAATTCGTAATTATTTTTATTTATTGTAAAAAAATATTACTTTTACAACAATGAAAATACTAAACATCATATTATCAATATATATAATTATGCTTACTGCCTATCCTTGTGCAGATAATCATAATGATGCTTTAGTGAAATCTTCACACACACAAACAAGCTCACATCATAATCACTCACACGATGAAGAAACAGATTTATGTTCTCCTTTTTGTGTTTGCAATTGTTGTGGTCAACAAACATTAAGCTTTTTTGAAATACAATCCTTTCAATTTTTAGTACAATTTCAAGAAATAAAAACTTCTATTTCTTTTTATAAGTCAACTTCTTTTTCAAATTTCTTCGGAAGTATTTGGCAACCACCTCAGTTAGTATAATGAAGCCCGAGTAATTTCGGGTTAATAAGTTGTGTCTTTTAAGTAACTTAAAAAGAAAAACAGTTATCTGTTTATTAATTCATTATACAATAAAAATGTTAGATAAAATCATTCATTTTAGTATCAATAATAAATTTATTATTGGACTTTTTACACTCGTATTAGTTATCGTTGGTAGTTATTCATTATATACTTTACCAATTGATGCGTTACCAGATATTACAAACAATCAAGTACAAATAATTACGAGTTCACCTACTTTGGCAACCCAAGAAGTAGAGCAATTTATCACTTATCCAATAGAACAATCAGTTAAATCAATTCCTGATATTGTTGAACTTCGTTCAATAAGTCGTTTTGGTTTAAGTGTTGTAACAGTAGTATTTAAAGAAGAAGTAGATATTTATTGGGCAAGAGCACAAATTACTGAACGAATAAAAGAAGCCGAAAACACCATACCAAAAGGAGTCGGTACACCTGAAATGGCTCCAGTTAGTACAGGATTGGGTGAAATATACCAATATGTAGTATTTCCAAAAAAAGGGTATGAAGAAAAATACAACGCAACCGATTTAAGAACAATTCAAGATTGGATTATAAAACCCCAATTAATTGGGACAAAAGGTGTTGCTGAAGTGAATACACTTGGTGGAAATCTTAAACAATATGAAATTGCTGTTCAGCCAGATAAACTGAAAAGTATGAATACTACAATTACCGAAATTTTTGATGCGTTAGAAAATAACAATGAAAATACAGGTGGTGCATACATTGATAAAAAGCCTTATGCTTATTTCATTCGTGGTGTGGGAATGGTAAATGGTATTGAAGACATCAATAAAATTGTAGTTAAAAATCAAAATGGAATTCCAATTCTTATTCGTGATGTTGCAAAGGTTCAAATAGGTAGTAGTATCAGATATGGAGCAGTTACAAAAGATGGAAAAGGCGAAGAAGTATCAGGAATGGTAATGATGCTTAAAGGCGAAAATAGTGGTGAAGTTGTTAAAACAGTCAAAGAAAAAATGGAACAAATCAAAAAATCACTTCCTGAAGGTGTAGAAATTGAGGCGTTTATGGATAGAACAGTTTTAGTGGATAAAGCCATTAGTACTGTTCAAACCAATCTTATTGAAGGTGCATTAATTGTAATTTTCATTTTAGTATTACTTCTTGGTAATTGGAGAGCAGGTTTAGTAGTAGCTTCGGTTATTCCATTAGCTTTATTATTTGCCATTTCAATGATGAAACTTTTCGGAGTGAGTGGAAATTTAATGAGTTTGGGAGCAATCGATTTTGGATTAATCGTTGATGGTGCTGTTATTATTGTAGAAGCAATAATTCATCGACTCCAAGTCAGTAATAAAGGTAAACTCACCACACAAGAAATGAATGATGAAGTGTATAAAGCATCTGCAAAAATTAGAAGTAGTGCCGCTTTTGGTGAAATAATAATTTTGATAGTATATCTGCCAATTTTAGCCTTAGTAGGAATCGAAGGGAAAATGTTTGGTCCAATGGCACAAACTGTTTCATTTGCCATATTAGGAGCATTTATATTGTCATTAACTTATGTTCCAATGATGTCTGCTTTGGCATTAAAAAAAGAAACAGGACATAAAAAGAATTTTAGTGATAAAATAATAGATTCCATTTACAATTTCTATACGCCAATTTTAGAAAAAGCATTACGAGTTAAAGCTGCTATTATTGGTATAGCTATTACGTTATTTATAGGTTCGTTAGTCTTATTTAACACATTAGGTGGCGAGTTCATTCCCACACTTGATGAAGGTGATATTGCTACGCATTTGATTATAGCTTCAGGTAGTTCTTTATCACAAGAAGTTGATGCAACAACAAAAGCAGAACAAATTTTAAGAGACAAATTTCCTGAAATTAAAATGATAGTAACCAAAATTGGTTCGGCTGAAATTCCTACTGACCCAATGCCTATTGAAGCAGGTGATATGATTATCCTCTTGAAAGATAAAAGTGAATGGACATCAGCTGAAACCAAAGAGGAATTAATGGAAAAAATGGAACACGCTTTGTCTGATATTCCAGGTGCATTTACAGAGTTTTCTCAACCAATTCAAATGCGTTTTAATGAGCTAATGACAGGTGTAAGAAGTGATGTTGCCATTAAAATTTTTGGTGATGATATTGATATGTTAGTCAGCAAAGGTGAAGAAGTAGTTCAGTTAATTAATGGTGTTGAAGGTGTTTCTGATGCTAAAGCAGAACGAGTTGCAGGGTTACCACAAATTACAATTCGTTACAATAAAGACAAATTAGCACTTTACGGTTTAAAAATTGGCGACTTAAACAAAGTAGTCAGAATGGGATTTGCTGGAGAAACGGCAGGTGTTGTTTATGAAGGTGAAAAACGTTTCGATTTAGTTGTACGATTAGATAATGACAGTAGAAAAGATATTGAAAATCTAAAAGCTTTATTTGTAACCTTACCATCAGGTAATCAAATACCTTTAGAACAAATTGCAGATGTAAAATATGAAGATGGACCAATGCAAATTTCTCGTGAAAATGGAAAACGTAGAATTGTCGTAGGTTTCAATGTTCGTGGTGCTGATGTAAAAACGGTTGTAGAAACCATTCAAGCTAAATTAGACGAAAAACTTAAATTACCTGAAGGATATTACACTACTTATGGTGGTCAATTTGAAAATCTTATCGAGGCTAACAAACGACTTTCTGTTGCTGTACCAGTAGCATTAGGTTTAATTTTAGTACTGCTTTATTTTACTTTTAAATCAATCAAACAATCATTATTAATATTTACTGCTATTCCATTATCTGCTATTGGTGGTATTGTTGCCCTTTGGTTACGAGATATGCCATTTAGTATTTCGGCAGGTGTTGGATTTATTGCTCTTTTCGGTGTAGCTGTACTGAATGGTATTGTTTTAATTGGATATTTTAATGAACTTAAAAAGCAAGGTGTGGACAATGTATATGACAGAATAAAAGAAGGTACTAAAGTAAGATTAAGACCTGTTATATTAACCGCTGCTGTTGCTTCACTTGGATTTTTACCAATGGCAATTAGTAGTAGTGCTGGTGCAGAAGTTCAAAAACCATTAGCAACTGTTGTTATAGGTGGGTTAATAACAGCCACTTTACTTACATTAATTGTCCTTCCAATTCTGTATTTGTATTTTGAGAAAGGCATTAAAATCAAAAGAAAAACTATGAATAATTCGGCTTTAGTAATTACATTTTTATTTGGGATATTCGGAGCAAATGCACAGGAAACTCAGAAACTTGATTTAAAACAAGCGCTTGAAATAGGCTTAAAAAATAATCAAAGTATTCAAGCTTCAGAATTAGAAGTAAAAATGCAAACACAATTGCAAAAAACTGCATTTGAACTTCCTAAAACGGAATTGTCAGGAACATTTGGACAGATAAATTCACAAGCTCAAGACAAAAATTTTGGAATCAGTCAAAGTTTTAATCCATTTCAAATAAGTGCTAAAAGAAGTTTACTTGCAGCATATAGTAATGCAAGCGCAACGAAATTAGGTGTTTCAAAACAAGAAGTGACTTATTCTATTAGGCAATCTTGGAATACTTTATTGTTTTATGAAAAACAAAATGCTGTTTTAGAAAAACAAAATACAGTGATGCAAAAATTTGTAAAGTCAGCCAATCTAAAATTTCAAACAGGTGAAACAAATGCTTTAGAAAAAACAATTGCATTAGCGAAACAACAAGAATTAGAACAAAAAATAAAGCAAAATAAAACACAAATCGCCATTGAAAAATCAAAACTAAAAGCAATTTTAGATTTAAAAACCGAATTTATCGCAACGGACACTTCATTTGTGCCGTATCCCGCTATGGCGAAAGTTGATAGTTCAATGGTAAAACAAAATCCAATTGTTCAATTAGCAGATCAACAAGTTAAAATAGCACAAGCCAATCATAAAGTAGAAAAATCAGCATTGTCTCCAGATTTTTCATTAGGTTACTTTTTGCAGTCAATAACTGGTAATCAAGATGTAAACGGATCACCAACATATTATAATAGCACACCTCAATTTCAAGGTGTTGTAATTGGTTTGTCTGTTCCAATATTTGCAGGTAGTAGTATTGCAAGAGCAAAATCTGCAAAAACAAATATTGAACGAGAACAGAAAAATGCCGATTATATAAATCAGCAATTTAAGAGTCATTTAGAGCAACAATCTGAGCAATTAGCTACATATGCTTCATTAATTGATTATTATAAAAATACAGCAGTGCCAAATGCTAATTTAATAATTAAAAATGCAACAAAAGCATATCAAAACGGTGATATTTCATATGTGGAATATGTTCAAAGTTTAGAAACAGCAAGTCAAATTCAATTAAATTATAGCGAAGCGATTTATAATTACAATCAAACTATAATTACAATTCAATACAGTATCAATCAATAATAAAAAGTAAAATGAAAAAATCGAATATAATATATGCATCAATAGTAGGAGCAATAATCCTTGCTATTATTTTATATTTTTCTTTGCGTCATACTGAAGGCGATGGACACGTACATACAGATGGTGAAGCTCATACAGAAGAAAGTCACTCTGAAGAAAAAGAGCCAACAGCAATTAAAGAAGTTGAATTAAATGAAGCTCAGTTTAATGCATCAAGTATAGAATTAGGTACTTTTTCAGATAAAAATTTAAGTGAAGTAATTAAGGCTAACGGCTATACGAAGTTGCCACCACAAAATCAAGCTGATGTATCTGTTTTTACTACAGGAATTGTAAAAACAATAAATGTAATCGAAGGACAAAGAGTAAGTAAAGGACAAACTATTGCTACAATTGAAAGTCCTGAATTTACTAAAATTCAAGAAGCATATCTAACTTCAAAAAGTAATTTAGAGTTTCTAAAATTAGAATTTGAAAGACAAAAAACATTAAGTGATGAAGAAGTAAATTCTAAAAAAGTTTTTCAAAAAACTAAATCAGATTATGAAATTGAAAGAGCAAGGTTTAATTCATTACAAAAGCAATTGAACACTTTGCACATTAGTGGTAACGGAAACACAACGGCAACTGTTCCTGTTATAGCTCCAATTTCAGGAAATATTACAGAAATTTATATTAAAATTGGTAGTAATGTAGAAGCAGGTAAACCCTTAATGAATATAGTTGATAATTCTAAATTACACGTAGATTTATTGGTGTACGAAAAAGATTTATTCAAAGTAAAACAAGGTCAAAATGTTCGTTTTATCCTAACTAATCAAGGTAATACAGAAATTAATGGAAAAATATTTAGTGTGGGTAAATCATTCGAAAATGAAACAAAATCGGTAGCCGTACACGCTGATATTTCAAACTTTCAACAAAAATTAATACCAGGAATGTATGTAAATGCACTTATCGATGCAGGAGCAAATACAGTTAAAGCTTTACCATCGGAAGCAATTATAAAAGCAGATGGTAGAGAATTTGTTTTTGTTTTAGAAGAAGGTCATAAAGAAGAAGTAGCTCACGATGAAAAAGACGGACATAATCACGAAGATGGAGACAAGCACGAAGAAGCAGAAGGAAAAACATTTCACTTCCAACGTATTGAAGTGAAAACAGGAACTTCACAATTAGGATATACTCAAGTAACATTGCTTCAAAAAATTGAACCAAACGCAAAAATTGTCTTAAAAGGAGCTTACTACATTCAAAGTCATTTACTGAAAAGTGAAGGTGGCGGCGGTCATGAACATTAATAATTTAACTTTAATAAACATAAAAAATGAGGAAATCAATTTTAATAATAGCTTTTGCTATTGCAACATTTAGTACAGTTTCTTGTAACAAAAAAGAAAACTCAGAAGCTACAACTGGACACGAAGGACATAATCACAAAGAAGGAGAAGCTCACAAATTAGCTTATGAATGTCCAATGGATTGTGAAAAAGGTAAAACGTACGATAAAAAAGGAAACTGTCCTGTTTGCAAAATGGAATTAATTGAAGCCAAAGCTGATAGTCACGAAGGTCACGACCATTCAAAAGAAAATCACGAAGGACACGACCATTCAAAAGAGAACCATGACGGACATAATCATTAATCTAATAAATAAAACATGAAGAATTCAATTTTAAAATCATTAGTCTTAGCTGTATCATTATTTTTCTTTTCAAATTTTGTTTCAGCACAGAAAACAACTCAAAAAGTAGTAATAAAAACATTTTTACATTGCGACCATTGTAAAGAATGTG
>CAYNNB010000033.1:0-25053 GCA_964398425.1 uncultured Flavobacterium sp. | reverse complement strand
GTTTTGCGGGTGTTTTTTTGTTTATGTTAGTCAACTCTAATTGTCTTTTATTCATCAATTAATTTAATTGGATATTTATGGGTAATTTAAAAAAAGAGGTCATTTTTTATTATCTTTGATTTTAAATCAAAAGTTAATGCTTTGTATAATAAGTGGTTAAGTATTTGTGTGTCTTTCTTTTTTGTTTCAATTTCTTTGGCACAAAGTAATTCGTGATATAAGAAACTTTATGATGAGTTTGTAAAAGTCCAATTTTCTCAGCCTGAATTGTCTAGGCAATATTTGGATTCAATTTTAGTATTATCTAAAATGCCTGATAGTCTAGTTTCAAAGGCTTATAATAATTATGGTATTTATTATGCAGTTACTGGTAATTATAGAAAGGCTATTTGGTATTTTAATAAATCTTATACATTCGATAAAAAAATTTCAAAGAGAACTAGAGCTAATATTTTATGTAATATAGCGAATACTCAAAAAATGGCTGGAGATTTCAATTATGCTATAACCAATTATACAAAGGCAAAAAAAATCTATGAGTCAATGGAGGATAAAAAAAATATTTTTAAAGTAGAAAGTGAAATCAGCTCTGTTTATTATAGTATGTCAGACTATAGTATGGCATTGGATATTTCTTCTGATTTGATTCAAAAATTAGAGAAATTTAAAGATGAAAAATTAATTAGTATTCAGAAGCTTAGACATGCAAATATATTATTCAATATAGCTGATTTTGATGATGCTATTAAGTATTATAAGATGACTTTGCCTTATTTTAGTAAGGATATTGAAAATAACATTCAAAACAAGTATGTTGCTTTGATGAATATCGGAGAATGTTATAGTGAGCTAAATAATAGTAATGCATTAAGATATTTTAATGAAGCCCTTTCTGGTTTTAAAAAAGTTTCAGATAAGAGAAACGAAAATTTATGTTTGAGTAGAATAGGTAAATTTTACTACAAAAGAAATGAATTAAACAAATCCTTACCTTTTTTAAAGCAATCTTTTGAATTTATGTATGATAAAATGCCTCATTTATCAACAGAAATTTTTGTTTTTTATTTGAAAAATTTGATTGATTTAAATATGTATAATGAGATTGATAAAATTTTAGAATTAGATCAAGAAAGGATAATAGAGGGAGCAAATTTACAAGAAAAAATATTTTATTATAAAACGTTAGCAAATGTCAAAAATAAACAAGGAAATAGTGCTGAGGAATATAAAATTTTAAAAAAATTAGAGAAATTATATGATGAAAGAGAAGAACAAAACACTTTTGAAGAACTACAAAAAAAGCTTAATCAATATAATATAAAAAATGAGATTCAAAAAAATAAAAATTTAGAACTGAAATTGACCAATGCTAATCTTCAAAAATGGATGACTGTTTTAATCATTATTTTTTTAATTGTCGTGTCGTATTACATTGTTGATAAAAATAAAAAGAAGAGTAAAATTCAACAGCTTAAATTAAATCAACTGGAGCAGGAGAACGAATGGCATCAAAATACAAAGAAGCTTCTTGAAGAAAAATTGAAAATAGAATCAGAATTAGTTGACATGAAAGAGCGAGAGTTGACAGCGCTACAGCTTAAAAAATTTAAAATTAAATCACGATTAGTCGATTTTTTTAAATCAAATCAATTAATTCAAGATAATAAACTAATAGACAAAATCATAAAAAAGGTTGACAGCTATTTTGATAATGAAGATTATTGGAATGAATTCCAGATTAAGTTTACTAATATGCATCCTAATTTTATAAAAGTTGTTAAACAAGATTATCCTAATTTGACCAAGAAAGATATCGATTTTTTAATTTTAATTAAGTTAAATTTAAGTAATAAAGAAATAGCTAGCTTAATTTCTATTTCTTATGAAAGTGTTTTAAGTAAAAAGTATTTATTAAGAAAAAAATTAGGTTTTATTTCTGACAATGCTCTTTTTGATTATTTGAGTGCTATTTAAATTTCTATTTTTTTACATTTTATTTCTATTTAACTCAAAAACAATTATTATATCTTTTGAGATTTTTTTAATTTAATTTTAGCTAATTTTATTCATTCAAAACTATTGAAAAATCATTTTAAGCTTTTTCTAAAAGACTCAACTCTATGATTCTGTCATCTTTTCCTAATGATTGATAATAACAAACACTTTTACTGATGCTTAAAAATTAACACGCCCTGCTATGCGTAAATGAGAAAGTTCTTTACTGATACTGCGCTTAAAATAAGGCTTTAAAGCTTTTTGTCGATTAACTCTTTGGCCATGTTATGTTCTAAATGGCCTATCTGTTTGAGTTAAGCACCACTCATTCCCGCATACCTTTCACTCCATTTGTAAAAAGTTGCTGTGCTAACTCTGTGTTTTCGGCTAATCTCCGAAGCAGTTTTGCCTTTTTCAAATTCTTTTAAAATACCAGCAATCTGAAGTGGGGTAAATCTGTTTTTTTTTGAAATTAAAATTAATATTTTTCTCTTTCTAAACAGTTCAATTTTTGTGGTAGCTTACAATACAAAGGTTGTTTTTTCATCAAAGTATTAAACTTGATTTCTTTAATCAAGTAAATATTCAACTATAAAATCCAAAAAGAGCTAGTCAAAAAGATTATTAGCTTAACGTGAGTTCGATATAAATATTGATGAATATTTGCACAAAAAAGCAAAAGTTAGTATATTTAATGTGTTGAATACTAAATAATTAACTAAACTTTTGCTTATGCTTTCGCAAGATAAAATTACTCAAATTTTTTGTTCTATTGATGATTTTTGTAAAGATTTTGTTCCAAACTGGGAAAGTCAGTTACTTTCTAATGGTAAAAAGCGGATTAGAAAATCTAATTTATCCATCTCTGAAGTAATTACAATACAAGTGCTTTTTCATGTGTCAGGTTATAGAAATTTTAAAACTTTTTATCTTGATTACGTATGTAAATTTTTGACAAAAGAATTTCCAAATTTAGTAAGTTATAATAGAATGGTAGAACTTAAATCTTCTAGTTTTATTCCGATGATGATTTACCTTAAAACAAAAGGTCTCTCGGATTGTACAGGTATCAGTTTTGTAGACTCTACTCCTCTTAGAGTTTGTGATAAAAGAAGAATTGGACAGCATAAAACATTTAAAGATATAGCTCAAAGAGGTCAATGTTCTTTGGGGTGGTTCTTCGGTTTTAAGCTTCATATAATAACCAATGATTGTGGTGGAATCATAGATTTTATGCTTACACCAGCCAATGTACATGATACAAATCCTTTAAAGATGAAAGGGTTTATTAATAAACTTTACGGTAAGCTTTTTGGAGATAAAGGATACTTATCTAAAGAACTTTTTCAGTCTCTATTTTCAAACGGTATACATCTTGTAACAAAACTTAGAAAAAATATGAAAACTAAATTAGTAACTCCAATTCAAGATGCATTTTACTTGAGAAAAAGAGCAATTATTGAAACAATATTTGACCAATTAAAAAACATATTTCAAGTCGAACACTCTAGAAATCGTTCTCAAATAAACTATTTCAATAATGTGTTTTCTGTACTTATTGTTTACAATTTCACAGAGAAAAAACCATCTCTGAAAAATAAATTTGTTGACACAAAACAATTGTTGATTTTTCAGTAATATTACGTCGAACTCACGTTAGCTTAACCTTATGTCTTTAAAAAATAAACATTATTTTCACAATTATGCGACCAGTATAGTATTATAAACAATTGTGCTAAAATTTTGAAGGTTTTAAGACAAGAATATTAGCAAAAATTGCAGCATTAATTTTGGTTCAATATATTGATAAATTTATCTTTGATAGACCAATTAATAATGTAATAAATCAAATAATTTAATTACCACCCAAAAGGTTAAGTTTATTTAAATTATATCTAGTAACTGTTTATTCTAATATTTCTGGGTGAAATTCAGGAACTAGTTTTTTGATAGTTGCAACGGCTTCCTTTCTACTGAAGGAATTAAAATCAATTAGCAAATTTAAGATTTCATCCAAAGAAAAACTTGTGATATCATGTTCTTTAGCAATAACTATCTTAGGATGATAGGTAGGTAGTGTTTCAGAAGATTCTATAAGCACTTCTTCATATAATTTTTCACCAGGGCGTAAACCAGTAAATTCAATACAAATATCTTTACCTGGGATTTTACCCGCTAATCGAATCATTTTTTCTGCCAAATCGACTATTTTGATTGATTTGCCCATATCAAAAACATATATTTGACCACCTATACCCATTGCTCCAGCTTCAATTACTAATTTACACGCTTCAGGTATAGTCATAAAAAAACGATTGACTTCAGGGTGTGTAACTGTTATAGGGCCTCCTTGTGCAATTTGTTCTTTAAACAAATGGACAACAGATCCATTGGAGCCTAAAACATTTCCAAATCTTGTAATCATAATTTGCATAGTGTTGGACTCCTGTGAGCGGTAAATATTTTGAGCAATTATTTCAGCAATTCGTTTACTAGCACCCATTATATTAGTTGGGTTTACAGCCTTGTCAGTAGAAACAAAAATAAATTTTTTAGCTTTATGGAGTGCTGCAAGTTCTATGCAATTTTTTGTTCCAAAAACATTAACTTTAATAGCTTGTTTGTAATTCTTTTCTAACACAGGAACATGTTTGTAAGCTGCAGCATGAAATATAATTTCGGGTTTAAATTTTTCGAAAACATATGCCAATTCAGAATATTGCGTAACATCTACAAGTTCAAATTTACAATTGCATTTTGGTAAATTTTTTTGAAAATACAATTGAATATCATGTAATGCCGTTTCTCCTTGGTCCAATACAATTAACTTTTTTGGAGAAAAAAGAGCAAGCTGTTTGCATAATTCAGAGCCTATTGAACCAGCTCCTCCTGTAACTAATATTGTTTTATTCGAATATTCTTCTGTAACTTTAGGGTTGTCAATATCAATTTTTGAACGGAATAACAATTCTTCTAATTTATATTCTTTTAAGTTGGAATGATTAGAATTAGAATGATCTTTTTTCAATAATTCAGGTTTAAATACTTTTATTCCATTTTTTATACAATCTTCAATCAATTTTTTTTCTCGATCTTCATCTAAATAATTTTTAGTTAAGATTAAGTTTTTAATCTTTTTTATCTTAAGATAAGAAATAATTGTTTTTTTATTTGCGTATACTGGAATGCCTGATATTTTTTTACCGTTCAAAGATTTGTTAGTATCAAAAAAACAAATCAAATTGTATATACTAGAAACAGAGCTTAAAGGTTCTATGAGTGTAATATTAGTGCTATTAACACCAACTATCGCAATGCTTTCTTTATTGATAATTCCGAATTCATTTTTTAAAATCATTTGAAATATATATTTTACAGAAAAGCGAAAGCCAATCAACGAAAAGAAAATAAAGAAAACACCATTAAGTATTATATGATTTTCAAATAAAGACTTATTGTAAAAAAAACGACTGCACTGATTCAGTAATAATAAAGTTATAAAAGAAGATAAAACTACTTTAAAAATTTTGACAATGTCTTTAAAAGTCGAGTATCTAATAATGTTTTTGTAAGTTTTAAAAAATAGAAAATAAAAAGTAAAGACGCTTAAGATTATTAAAAATCTAGCATAAGGTTCTGTATCTCGAGTAAAATTTACGCCCAATTCTTTGAAAAAAAGATAACTAGCTACTGTAATAACGCTAACTAATACAATATCAATTAACAAAATAAACCAAGAAGGTAAAATTTGAGTGCGTTTCAATAATTTTAGTAAAAATTCAATTTTTTTCATATTTGAGAAAGATAATATAATTAGGCCTTTGTTAATGAGCAAAAATAGTTATAAAATTATTATTTTTAAAAATTAAAATAAAAAAAGATAATTTGTTATGAATTAAATGAAGTATGATTATTTTTGTAATTTGTATTTTTTTATAAATAAGTAATTGGATGAAAAAAATTCTAGTGACTGGAGGAGCCGGATTTATTGGTTCTAATTTATGTGAATTTTTCTTGAATAAGAATTATAAAATAATTTGTTTAGATAATTTTTCAACAGGGCATAAAAAAAACATTGCTGCGTTATTAGATAATAAAAATTTCTTATTGATAGAAGGGGATATTAGAGATTTTAATACATGTGCTTTTGCTCTAAAAGAGGTTGATTATGTTTTACATCATGCTGCTTTAGGATCAGTACCTCGTTCAATAGATGATCCTATAACCACCAATGAAGTAAATATCTCAGGTTTTTTAAATATGTTGGTTGCTTCAAAAGAAGCAGGGGTAAAGCGATTTATTTATGCAGCTAGTTCTTCAACATATGGTGATTTAGACACATTACCTAAAGTTGAAGATGAAATTGGCAAGCCATTATCTCCTTATGCTATCACAAAGTATGTAAATGAATTATATGCTGATATTTTTTCCGGAATCTATGATTTGGAATGTATAGGATTGAGATATTTCAATGTTTTTGGAAGAAGACAAGATCCTGAAGGAGCTTATGCAGCCGTTATTCCAAAGTTTGTGATGCAATTCATGAATTATGAAAGTCCGGTTATTAATGGAACAGGAGATTTTTCGAGAGATTTCACCTATATTGACAATGTAATTCAAATGAATGAATTAGCGATGTTGACAGAAGATATAAAATCAATAAACACTGTATATAATACAGCTGTAGGAGATCGAACAACCTTAAACCAACTAGTGCATGATTTGAGAAAAATATTAGCTGAAAAAGATCCAAATATTGAAAAAATAAAAGTGATTCATGGAGTACAAAGAAAAGGTGATATACCCCATTCTCAAGCGTCAATTGAAAAAGCACAAAAATTATTAGGCTATGATCCCTCTTACAAGATTTATGACGGATTAAAGGAAGCTGTAGAATGGTACTGGGATAATTTAAAAGAAACAAAGCAAAATAATTAAAAATGATAAAAATTGCAGTAATAGGATTGGGTTATGTTGGACTACCTTTAGCTAGATTATTTGCTACAAAGTATCCTGTTGTAGGATTTGATATTAATGAAACTAGAATAAAAAAATTGAAAGCGGGCATTGATCAAACGCTTGAAGTAGATAATGATTCATTAAAAAAAGTATTGTTAGATAGAGCAAGTAATGAAATAGGCTTGTTTTGTTCTTCAAATTCTCATGAAATGGCAGATTGTGATTATTATATTATTACAGTGCCAACGCCTGTAGATAAAAACAATAGACCAGATTTGACGCCACTTTACCTTGCTAGTGAGATAGTTGGTGATGTATTAAAAAAAGGTAATGTTGTGATTTACGAATCTACTGTCTATCCAGGTGTTACTGAAGAAGAATGTGTTCCGATTTTAGAAAGAATATCGGGACTAAAATTTAATATAGATTTTTTTGCAGGATATTCCCCAGAGAGAATTAATCCTGGTGATAAAACACATACCATTGAAAAGATAGTGAAAATTACATCAGGATCAACACCTGAAGTTGGCCTTAAAGTGAATGCATTATATGCATCTGTTATTGAAGCAGGTACCCATTTGGTTCCTAATATAAAAATAGCAGAGGCGGCCAAGGTAATTGAAAATGCACAAAGGGATATAAATATCGCATTTGTAAATGAATTAGCTAAAATTTTTAATCTTTTAAAAATCGATACACTTTCAGTGTTGAAAGCAGCTGGTACAAAGTGGAATTTTTTACCTTTTAAACCCGGCCTCGTTGGAGGGCATTGTATTGGAGTCGATCCTTATTATTTGGCTCAAAAAGCCCAAGAATTAGGTTATCATCCAGATATTATTCTGGCAGGAAGAAGAATAAATGATAGTATGGCTGATTATATAACTACAGAAATTGTGAAATTGATGATTAATAAAGAAATGCTGGTAAAAGGTTCGAATTTATTAATGTTAGGTATCACTTTTAAAGAGAACTGTCCCGATATTCGAAATTCTAAAATTGTTGATTTGATTAATGGGTTAAAAAGTTATGGCATAAAAGTAAGTATTTATGATCCTTGGGCTGACATGGCAGAAGTGGAATACCAATACGGTTTTTTAATTTCAAATAAAGCGCCTAAGGATTTAACGCAATTCCAAGCTATTGTTCTTGGTGTTGCTCATGACGAATTTAAAAAATTAAATGTTAAAACAAATAAAAAACAAGTAATTTATGATGTTAAAGGGTTAATGCCTGCAAGCGATGTTGATGCATCATTATAATTTAATAAATTTTAGCCCAAAATAAAATTATTCCTTTTAATTTTTTAAGCTATATTTGCATAATATTTACTTATGAAACCATAGCTAAATCTTATTTAATTAGTTTAATTCAAATAATGATATGATTAAAAATTTAATAATTTTTGGAACAAGACCTGAGGCAATAAAAATGGCTCCTTTGATAAAGTCTTTTCAAGATAAACAAGATAAATTTGAAACAAAAGTTTGTGTAACAGCTCAACATAGAGAAATGTTAGATCAGGTTTTAGATTTTTTTAAAATTAAACCTGACTACGATCTTGATTTGATGAAGCCTAATCAAAATTTATATTCCTTAACAGCAGATATAATAGTTGAGTTAAAAACGATATTTGATGAATTTAAACCCCATTACGTTTATGTTCATGGCGATACAACAACTACAATGGCAGCAAGTATTGCTGCGTTTTATGCTGGTGCTAAAGTTTGTCACGTAGAGGCTGGTTTGAGAACAAATAATAAATTATCTCCTTTTCCAGAAGAAATTAATAGACAGGTTACTGGTAGAATAGCTGATTTTCATTTTGCGCCTACCATCACATCAAAAAATAATTTGTTAAAAGAAAATATTGCTGAAAAAAATATTGTGGTTACAGGCAATACTGTTATTGATGCATTATTAGATAGTTCTGATAAAGTAGAGTTTTATACAAATGATCAAATTGATAGTTTAAAATCTAATTTAGATTTCAATAAAGAGATAGTTTTAGTTACAGGACACAGAAGAGAGAATCACGGAGATGGATTTTTAAATATATGCGCAGCGTTAAAAGAAATTGCACTGAAAAATAAAAATGTAGAAATAATTTATCCGGTGCATTTAAATCCAAATGTTAAAGAACCTGTTTATAAAATTTTGGATCAAATTTCAAATGTTAAATTAATTGACCCTTTGGCTTATCCAGCGTTTGTTTGGTTAATGAATAAAGCTAAGTTAATTATAACAGATAGTGGAGGAGTTCAAGAAGAAGCGCCTAGTTTGGGTAAGCCTGTTTTGGTTATGAGAGATACTACAGAAAGGCCTGAAGCTGTAGAGGCTGGAACAGTAATTTTAGTTGGGACAGATGTAAATAAAATTGTTTCCGAATGTCAGTTACTTCTTGACGATAATGAGCATTATCAAAAAATGAGTTCGTTACATAATCCTTATGGTGATGGAAAAGCTTGTGAAAGAATTATAAACTATATTATAGAAGTTTCAAAATAAAAAAAATAAAATGAGTAAAAAAGTTGTAACAATTGGTTTAGGTTATATAGGCTTACCTACTTCAGCATTAATTGCAAGTAATAAAATAGCGGTTCACGGAGTCGATATTTCACAACATGTTGTGGATACAATAAATGCAGGAAAAATTCACATTGTTGAACCGGAATTAGACAAAGAAGTTGAATCAGCGGTTAAGCAAGGGTACTTAGTTGCAGATACTAAACCAGTAGTAGCTGATGTTTATTTAGTTGTAGTACCTACACCTTTTAAAGGTAATTTTGAGCCGGATATTTCTTATGTTCAAGCTGCAACTGAAGGGATTATTCCACTGTTAAAAGAAGGAGATTTATATATCATTGAATCGACTTCCCCTGTTGGAACAACTGAAAAAATGATGAATTTAATTTTTTCTAAAAGACCAGAATTAAACGATAAAATATTTTTGGCATACTGTCCAGAAAGAGTTTTACCTGGAAATGTTATGTATGAATTGGTTAACAATGATAGAGTAATTGGAGGAGTTAATGAAGCCTCCACTGACAAAGCTATCAGTTTTTATCAACAATTTGTTAAAGGTAAATTGCATAGAACAAATGCAAGAACAGCAGAAATGTGTAAATTAACAGAGAATGCCTCAAGGGACGTACAAATTGCATTTGCAAATGAATTGTCTTTAATATGTGATAAAGCAGATATTAATGTTTGGGAACTCATTCAATTAGCTAATAAACATCCTAGAGTAAATATTTTACAACCAGGTTGTGGTGTTGGAGGACATTGCATTGCGGTAGATCCTTATTTTATTGTTTCAGAATATCCGATGGAATCCAGAATAATAGGTAAGGCAAGAGAAGTTAATAATTATAAATCTTTTTGGTGTGCCGAAAAAGTTAAAACAGCTAAATTAGAGTTTGAATTAAAAAAAGGTAAAAAACCAAAAATTGCAATTTTAGGCTTAGCATTCAAGCCAAATATTGATGATTTAAGAGAATCTCCAGCAAAATATATTGCTCAACGTATAATGCAAGATGCTAGTGATGAATGGTATTTCATAGTGGAGCCCAATATCAAAGATCACCATGTTTTTAAATTGACTGACATAGATGAAGCAATAAAAAGCGCTGATATTTTAGTATTTTTAGTTGCTCATAATGAATTTAAAGATCTTCAGATTTCTAATGATAAAGTGGTTTTAGATTTTTGTGGAGTTACAAATAAATAAATATAAATGTCTTTAAAAAAGCAAACTATTAATGGTGTAATTTGGAGTGCTATTGAGCGATTTGGCTCTTTAGCAGTTCAGTTTGTCATAACAATTATTATAGCTAGAGTACTTACTCCATCTGACTATGGATTGATTGGTATGTTGTTTGTTTTTACGACATTGGGTAGCGTCATTTTAGATGCGGGTTTTGGACAGGCCTTAATCAGAAAAAAAGAAGTTACACAGTTAGAATTTACTTCTGTTTTTTACTTTAATATAATGATGAGTATATTAATATATTTATTGTTATTTATGTCAGCACCTTACATTGCTAAATTTTATAATACCCCTGAATTAGAAAGAATTGCAAAATTTGTTTTTCTAATATTTCCAATAAATGCATTAGGTATTATTCAAAATACAATAATAGTTAAAGCTGTAGCATTTAAATTAATGACAAAAATTTCGCTTTCAGCTGCATTATTATCTGGAATAATCGGTATTTTAATGGCGTATAACGGTTATGGTGTTTGGGCCCTTGTTTATCAATCTCTACTATTTGCATTGTTTAACACATTGTTTTTTTGGATATTTAATGGTTGGAGACCCCTATTGAAATTTGACATGAATCCAATAAAACAAATGTTTTCATTCAGTTTTAATTTATTAACAACAAACGTAATTATAGTTTTATTTAATAACATTTATACGTTATTAATTGGTAAGTATTATCCTTTGGTTGAAGTTGGTTTTTACAATCAAGCTAAGAGATTGCAAGAAATACCTTCACAAAGTCTTACTGCTATTGTTCAAAGGGTTTCTTATCCTGTGTTGTCAAAATTACACGGACAAAATGAAAATTTAAAGAGAGGTTACAAAAAGATAATCAATCAAACCATTTTTTTAAATTTCCCTTTGATGTTAGGTTTTTTAGCTGTTTCAAATAATTTAATTTATGTATTGCTTTCTGAGAAGTGGCTTCCCTGTGTACCTTACTTTCAATTACTTTGCCTATATGGCGCCATTTTTCCATTACATTCAATCAATATCAATATTTTAAAAGTAATGGGTAAAAGTAAAAAAATTCTACAACTAGAAATTATAAGAAGAATAATTATTGTTGTTGCCATACTATTAACTTTAAAAAGAGGAATCATACCCCTGCTAACAGGACAAGTGATTACAGCAGTAATATTTATACTAATTAATATGTATTTTTGTGGAAAGGAAATAAACTTTAAAGTAAAAGAACAAGTATTAGATGTTGCTCCTTATTTTTTAGTAGCCACATTTTCTGCAGGAATAATGGCAACTATTGGTTTTTTTATATTGGAAAATCCAGCATTAGTATTGTGCTTGCAGGTAATCATAGGAATGATTTTTTATTTTTTATTAAGTCACCTTTTTAAATTATCTGCTTATATAGAATACAAAAATATCGTGTTAAATTTGATAAAAAGAAAACATTAAGATGAAAAAAATTGCAATTTTGACTTTCTTTAAGTCTGGAAATTTTGGAGGAGAATTACAGGCTTATGCACTACAAAAAAAATTAAGAGTATTAGGATATGATGTTGAAGTTTTACACCAACTAAGACCAAATAACAAAGCATTTGTTAAGACCAACAATTTTTTGCCCATTATTAATTTAGTTGATAGAGTAAGTAAGAGAAATAAAATGAATAGTTTTATTTCAAAAAAAATTAGTAGTGTTGCAGCTATTATTTTTAATAAAAGATATCGGTTAAGAAACTCTAGATTTAATGAATTTGAACACCAACATATTAATTTGACAAAAAAAATATTTAGAAATTTTGACGAACTCTATCAAGAAAAATTAGATTATGATATTTTTATAGTTGGAAGTGATCAGGTGTGGAACTATACTAATGGATTTTCTCCAGAGCCGTATTTTCTAACTTTTGTGAAAAATAGTGCTAAGAAAATTTCCTATGCAGCAAGTATAGGTCACGCTATTATTCCTGAACAAATTCAAGAAAAATATATAAAATGGTTTAATAATATTGATTACATATCTACGAGAGAAGAGCATGCAGAAGAAATTGTAAATGAATTAACCGATAAAAATGCTGTTACAGTACTAGATCCAACATTTTTAATAAAAAAAGAAGAATGGTTGTCTTATTTACCAACTAAAAAAAGTATAGAAGCACCCTATTTGTTGATCTATACATTAGTAGAATCTCCCTATATTTTTAAATTAGCTAGAGAAATTGCGGAAAAAAAGAACTTAAAAATTGTTAGAGTTATTTCTCAATGTTGGACAAGAGAGCATCCTGTCGGTGTTAAAAATATTTATGACGCTGGACCAATTGAATTTGTAAGTTTGTTTGAACACGCTTCCTTTGTTTTGACAAATTCATTCCATGGTACAGCATTTTCAATTAATTTTAATATTCCATTTTTTTCTATTCCAAGAAAGACGAAAAAAAACAACAGCAGATTTATTAATATTTTAAATCAAACAAATCTATCTCACAGACTTATATATGATGGAGATGATTTTCCTAAAGAGGAAAATTATGATTTGGATTTTAGTGAGGCAAATTTGTTATTAGACAAAAAGAGACAGTTTTCATTGGATTTTTTACTAACATCTATTGAAAAATAGTAGATAAAATGAATAATAAATCTAAAAGCACACCACTATATCTTATTTTTTTTCTCACATACTTAGGCTATTATGTGGTGTTGTTATTTCTTTTTAGTGCCGGATTATCTAAGCTTAGTAGAGCTATTACTATTCCATTACGATTATTTATTACGGTTGTCTTCTTGTATTTTATTTTCAACAATTGGACTAGAATTAAAATTAAATGGCAAACTCAACTATTTTTATTTTTTTCCTTTTTTTATTTAGTTAGGATAGTACTAGATGAGTTTTTTTTAGAACATTACTATCTTACTTCTTTAGAGTTATTTTTATATTTTTTTTCGTTTTCCATCATCCCTTTTTTTACTATTTCTGTTATTAACATCCAAAAAAAGGAGTTGAATTTTATAGCTAAGGCTTTTGTTTCCTCAAGTATAATTTTTTCGGTACTAGCTGCATTTATTTATGGAAAATATATAGGCAAAGTAAGAAGATTAACTTCTACTACAGCCGATGAGGATGTAATTTCACCTTTAGCGCTGTCCTACTGTGCATCACTAGTAATTGGTTTTTTAGTTAGTTATTTGATTTATAATAAGGTTCCTATTTACGTTAAATATCTTTCTCTTTTAGCAATAGGATTTTCAGTTGTTCCCTTTTTTTTAGGCGCATCTAGAGGAGGTATTTTTGCAATTTTTATTCCTTTTTTATTAATGTTATTAAATGGAGGTAATTTAGTTAATCAACTCGGTAAAACACTTTTTGTTTTTGTGATTTCAATTTTTATTTTAATATATTTAGATTCGGTCTTACAAAGTGGTTTGTTAGAAAGATTTACTAATACTTCAGACAATATTGAAAAAGGATCAAACGAGGCAATTAGAGTAGAAATATGGAATAGTTCAATTAATCAATTTCTAAATAATCCTTTTTTTGGAGATAAACTACGAGTAAATGGTTGGGGAGGATATCCACACAATATTATTATTGAGTCATTGCAAACTATGGGTATTATAGGATTTATTCCGTTATTAATTTTAATAATCAACTCATTTAAGATAGCTTTTTCTATATTTAGATACAATAAAAATTATGCTTGGATTTCAATTATTTTCATTCAAGCTTTTTTACAGCATATTTTCAGTGGAGCTA
Source organism: uncultured Flavobacterium sp. (assembly GCA_964398425.1). GTDB lineage: Bacteria > Bacteroidota > Bacteroidia > Flavobacteriales > Flavobacteriaceae > Flavobacterium. The sequence goes on along the minus strand of CAYNNB010000033.1, from coordinate 10,624 downwards.
TATACACAGCCTCTTGGTTATGGACAATTATGGCTTTGCTGTTTAGTATTGACCAATTGTTAAAAAGATCATTAAATGAAGATTAGTTTACTATTTGTTTTTGTACTTCTATCTAGTGTATTTCAAAAGCCAACGAAAGATGAAAAACAGTGGAACATTTATGTTTTTTCCCATAGATATGATGATAAGGGTAAAATATTCATTCAAAGGAATGCCATTTTTAAAAGAATAGATTTAATAGGTGGAAATAAAATTGATCCGAATAAGAAAGATACAATTGATTATAAGAGTATTGAAAACCATTTGTTGGAATTATATCCTAAAACAAATGCAAAAGGTGTTTTGTGTATTAATTTAGAAAATAAGATATACCAAAACCTTAGGGAAGATAATAATTCTGATAATTTTGATTTGGCATTAGCACAATTTGTTAAAATGGTTAATTTTATAAAAAGATTTAGGCCTAATGTCAAAATTGGGATTTATGGCATTCCCTTTAGAACGTATTATACAAGTCAGTTGCGAAGAAATAAAAAGTTAGATGTACTTTTAGCAAAAACAGATATTATTTTTCCTTCTTTATATTTACTTTTTCCAGATAAACAAAGAGGAGAAATTGAAAATAATAGATATTTGAAAGAAAATTTAGTAACAGCATTTTATTACGCCGACCGTTTGAATAAACCTGTTATGCCTTTTGTTTGGTATATAGTAAGTCCAAATAACAAGAAATTTGGAGGAGAATTATTAGGCAAAAAAGAAATGAGTAGGTATGTTAATTTTATTAGAAGATTTACCTCTAAGAAAAAAAATAAAGTGAATGCTATTGTTTGGTGGGAATCATCAAAAAAAGCATTTCTTGAGAAAGTAAAGAAAGCTAGTCATTTGGAAAATGAGAAAGTTAAATTAAATAGTACAGATATTTTGATTGATTACTCATCAGCAATAAATAGAATTGAATAAAATGAAATCAAACACAAAAACGATTATCCTATACAGAGTTATTCAAGAATGGAGAGCACCAGTTTTTCAAAGATTAAGTGATTGTGAAGATCTAGATCTTGAAGTATGGCATGGTCCTGATTTTAAAGGGACAAAAATTATTTCAACAACTAAGGCCTATCAATTCAAAAGAAGAAAATTAATTTCATTAAAATTAAAACTTAAATCAAAAAATGGAATTATCGCCATGCCGGTTAGTCCTTTTTTGTTTTTTTTATTGATTATTAAAAATCCTGATGTAGTAATTTGTGAAGGTTCTTCAAATATTATCAATTCAATTATTGCTTTTGTATATTGTAAGTTATTTCAAAAAAAATATATTTGGTGGAGTTTAGGAAAACTACAAAATAGAGCATATGATATAAAACGTTCTTTAATTGATAGATTCGTTCAGTACATTGAAATAAAATCACATGCAATAATTACTTACAGCTCAATTGGAGAAGATTATTTTTTGAGCATTGGTGCAAAAAAAGAAAAAATTTTTAAGGCAGTAAATGTAGTGGACACAGAAAAAGTACTTTCTACAATTAATGTAAAAGACGATCTTAATGATCTAAAAAAGGAGTATGAAAATAAATATGATTTTATAATTCTATTTGTTGGTGCATTGATAAAAGAAAAATCAATAGATATTTTGATTAAGGCTCAAGCAAAATTAGAAAAATTAAATCCCAAGATAGGTTTAGTAATAGTAGGGGATGGTAATTATAAAAAGCAACTATTGAACTTATCAAAAGAACTTAATTGTGAAAATGTTGAATTTGTTGGAAAAAAAATAGACGACAATTATAAGTACTTCGTTTTAGGAAATGTTTTTGTTTTACCTGGACTTGGTGGTTTGGCCATATCTGAAGCAATGTGTTATGGATTGCCTATAATTTCTTCAATTGGCGATGGATGTGAAGTAGATTTAGTTAGTCCAAAAAACGGTATTATTGATAAAGCAATAACAGAAGATAGCTTAGTTGAGCACATAAAATATTTTATGTTTAACAAAAGTAATACTATTGAATTTGGAATAGAATCAAAAAGAATAGTTTCAGAAGTATATACAATTAATAATTATTTAAATCAAATAAGAAATGCTATCAAAAGTTAAAGCGTTTTTCTTTTACATCAGAAAAAAAAGATTGACATGGATGTCAACTAAAATTACTATTGGAAATAATTTTAAATGCGGTCCCTATTGCAGTATTTCAAATAAAAATGAAATTACTATTGGTGAAAATTTTTTCATGGGTAGGAATTGTCATTTAGCATCAAATCTTGTCATCGGCGACGATGTAATGTTAGGGTCTTATGTGTCATTTGTAGGAGGAGATCACAAAATAGACAATATAAATACAACAATAAATAAATCAGGAAGAGATCTATTTAAAACCACAGTACTTGAAAATGATGTTTGGATTGGTCATGGGAGTATAATAATGCATGGTGTTAAAATTGAAAAGGGTGCAGTTATAGCTGCAGGTTCGGTAGTAACAAAAGATATACCAAGTAAGGCAATTTATGGAGGGAATCCAGCAAAACTAATAAGATATAGAAAAAATGAAACAGATAATTCAATCGTTTAAAACAGGGCAAACCATTTTAGAAGAAGTTCCAGCTCCTCAAGTGGGAAAAGGCTTAGTGTTAATTCAAACAACTCGATCTCTAGTGTCTTTAGGAACTGAAAGAATGTTAGTAGAGTTTGGAAAGTCTAATTTGATTTCAAAAGCAAGACAGCAACCAGATAAAGTTAAGCAAGTACTTGATAAAATTAAAACAGAAGGTTTAATGCCTACTTTGGAAGCGGTTTTTAATAAATTAGGTGAGCCTCTCCCTTTAGGATATTGTAATGTTGGTAGAGTTATAGCCGTCGGTGAGGGGGTTAGCGAATTCAAAGTAGGGGATAGAGTAGCCTCTAATGGTCAGCATGCAGAGTTTGTAGCAGTACCCAAAAACTTAGTTGCACATATTCCTGATAATGTTTCAGATGAACAAGCTGCATTTACTGTTATAGGATCAATAGGATTACAAGGAATTAGATTAGTTAATCCTACCTTAGGCGAAACAGTTGTAGTAGTAGGATTAGGTTTGATAGGTTTATTAACAGCGCAATTATTAACGGCAAATGGCTGTAAAGTGATAGGTGTTGATATTGATGAAACAAAATTAATGTTAGCTAAAAAATGGGGAATTATACCTTTCAATCCTAAAACAGGGGATGTTGTAAAATATCTAGAAGAGAAGACAAATGGAGTAGGCGCAGATGCCGTAATTATTACAGCATCATCAAAGTCAGATGAAATAATTTCACAAGCCGCTAAAATGTCTAGAAAACGAGGGCGTATCATATTAGTTGGAGTGATAGGATTGAATTTAAGTAGAGCGGAGTTTTATGAAAAAGAATTAACTTTTCAAGTATCGTGTTCGTATGGGCCAGGGCGTTATGATGAAAACTATGAAAATAGGGGGAATGATTATCCACTACCTTTTGTTAGGTGGACTGAAAAAAGAAATTTCGAGACGGTTTTACAAGCAATTTCTTCAGGTAATTTAAAAGTCGATGAAATGATCTCTGAGGTAATTCCATTAGATGATTATTTAAAAATATATGGAGAAATTGGATCAAGCAGGTCAATAGCATCAATTTTGAAATATGATGAAAGCAATACTGAACCTAAAAGCACAATACAATTAAAAGAGGTTAGCTATTCTGGAGACAAGGGAGTGATAGCAGTTATAGGGGCAGGTAATTTTACCAAAATGACATTATTGCCAGCTTTAAAAGATACGGGGTCTAATAACAAGTATATAGCGAGTAAAGGAGGTGTTACGGGAACAGCAATGGCTCAAAAACATAGCTTTTCTCATTCTACTACTGATGTTGAAGAAGTTTTAAAGGATAATGAAGTAGATCTTGTTTTAATCACTACCAGACATAACTTGCATGCCTCAATGACAATAAAAGCCCTACAAGCAAATAAGCATGTATTTGTTGAAAAACCATTAGCTATAAACAATGAAGAGCTAGACTTGGTAATTGAGGCTCAACAAAAGTCAGGAAAAACAGTAATGGTTGGTTTCAATAGAAGATTTTCTCCTCACGCCATAAAAATGAAAGCGCTACTTGGTTCCACCCAAATGAACGTAATTGCCACAATGAATGCTGGCAATATTCCAGCAAATGTTTGGGTACATGATATGCAAGTAGGAGGAGGAAGAATTATTGGTGAGGCATGCCATTTTATTGATTTGATTACCTATCTTACAGGAAGTAAAGTTAAAGCGGTTTGTATGAATGCCATGGGAATAAATCCTGAGGAAAATACCGACAATGCTACACTACTTTTGAAATACGAAAATGGATCAACGGGGGTAATAAATTATTTTTCCAATGGGTCTAAAACATATTCTAAAGAAAGAGTTGAAGTATATGCCCAAGAGCGTACACTAATTATGGACAACTTTAGAAAAACAGAAGGATTTGGTTTTAAAGGCTTTTCAAAACTAAAGACAAAGTTAGATAAAGGACATAAAAATCAGTTCAGAAAGCTTATTGAACAAATTAAACATGGAGGTTCTGAATTAATTCCTTTTGAAGAAATTGTAAATACTTCTAAAGCTTCATTGGCAGCAATTGAAAGTCTTAAAAGAAAGCAATGGATTGAATTATAATTTAAAAAAACTAAAGAATTGAATAGTAAGTTGTTTTTTCAATTAATTAAGAATATGGGACTGCGTTATACGTTCTATAGAGTGTTTCATGAAATAGAAAAGAGTTTGGGTATTTTGAAAAGAAAGCATCCAATGAATACCATTGCAAAACAATTCGTTACATTGGAAGAATGGAGAAAAAGTAATATTCCCTTTGTTATACTTGAAAGAGAAAGTTTGGAGTTTGATAAAATTCAAAGCGCTACCCTTAAAGAAAAAGCGTTAAAAATTCTTAATGGAGAAGTGCTTTTTTTTAGTTCTGATTGGAAAATAATAAAAGGGAATGACAGTTGGATTACCAATCCTGAGACAAAATTTAAATATGATGTTTCAAAGCATTGGTCTGAAATTAATGATTTTGACATTAAAAATGGAGATATCAAGTACGTTTGGGAAAAATCTAGATTTTCATATTTATTAACCTTGATGCGGTATGATTATCATTTTAATGAAGATCATTCAGCATTTGTTTTTGATGAGATAGAAAGTTGGATTGATTCCAACCCTATTAATCAAGGACCTAATTGGAAATGTAGCCAAGAGATTGGTCTTAGAATTTGCAATTGGGTTTATATCCTTAATTTTTATAAAAATGCCGAGGCTTTAAATGAACAGCGTTGGAATAAGATTCAAAATGTAATTTATTGGTCATTACATCATATATATCATCATATTAATTTTTCACGAATTGCAGTAAGAAATAATCATGCAATAACAGAAACACTAATGTTAACATTAAGTGAATTGTTGTTTCCTTTTATTCCTGAAACTAAAGTTTGGTCGAAAAAAGGTAGAAAATGGTTTGAGAAAGAGATAGCCTATCAAATATACGACGATGGTACATTTTTACAATTTTCAATGAACTATCATAGGGTTGTTATTCAATTACTTTCATTAGGTATTTCATTAACTGAAATAAATGAAAAACCATTTACATCAGTTGTATATGAAAAGGCAAAAAAATCCTTAGATTTTTTATATCAATGTATGCAAGAGAAAAGTGGATATTTACCAAATTACGGTTCAAATGATGGAGCACTTTTTTTTCCTTTCGCTGAAAGTGATTATAGAGATTTTAGGCCACAATTAAATACTTTACATACTATTTTATACAAAACAAATTTGGTAGATGATCCAAACAGTAATGAAGATGTAAATTGGGTCGTACCGCATTCCATAAAAAATACTCATATAGAGAATCGAATTATAAAAAAAGAAGGAATAATAAATTATCCTATAGGGGGTTATTATTTACTAAGAGAAAAAGAAATATTTACATTTATTCGTTGTGGGAATCATAAAGACAGGCCTGCCCATGCAGATAATTTACATCTAGACATTTGGTATAAAGGAACCAATGTTTTGAGAGATTCAGGTACCTATAAATACAATACAAATCATGAATGGCAACATTATTTTACTGGGACGATGGCTCATAACACCGTTACAGTTGAAAATAATGCTCAAATGTTAAAAGGAAGTAGATTTATATGGTATTTCTGGACCCAATGTAATAGAGCAGGATGGGAGGAAACAACTGAAGAATATATTTTTAAAGGTGAAATTAGCGCATTTAGATTCCTACACCCTAAATCAACCCACGCACGAACAATAATAAAATCAAAAGAAAGCACCGAATGGTTTATAGAAGATAAAGTCAAGCATTTATCAACATTTGAAAAGAATCAAAATTGGCATTATGCAACCGCATTTCCAATTACTTTTTCTGCATTTTCGGATGGTCATAAAGTAGCATCAGTGCCAATAGCATCTTATTATTCTTTATATTACGGAGCTAAGGAAAATGGAGATGGTCTTTCCTTTTCTTTTAAAGATAAAATAGAAACAAAAATTAAAATAGAATGAGGATATTAGTTTTACATCAGTATTACTTAGAAGAAAATGATGCGGGTGGGTCGAGATGGAATGAAATGACTAAGTTTTGGTCAGATCAGGAGTGTGAAATAACTGTTTTGGCTGGAATGATTCATGCAAATGGAAATGAAAAGTTACCTGAATATAAAGGAAAATGGTTCAAGAGAAAAAAACAAGGAAAAGTAGAGGTAATTAGATGTCATGTTTCAGAAAGTTATAATTTACATTTTTTAGGGAGATTATGGGGTTATTTTTCATTTATGTTTTCTTCATTATATGCAGGTGTATTTTTGGCAAAAGGTAAGTACGATGTAATTATTGTAACTTCTCCCCCGCTTTTTGTGGGTATGAGCGGATACATTATTTCTTTGTTTAAAAAATGTGCTTTTCTCTTTGAAATTCGAGATTTATGGCCAGAGTCTGCTATCGATACAGGAGTTGTTAAAAATAAATGGATAATTAAGTTAGCCTTTAGCTTTGAACGATTTATATATAAAAAAGCCAAATTAATCAATGTACTAACACCAGCTTTTCAAAAAAAACTAATTGAAGAAAAAAAAATATCAAAAGAAAAGATAATTTTTATACCCAATGCCGCAGATTTTACAATTTCGGATGAGTTGTTAACAAATTTTGATGCTTGTTTATTTAGAAAAAAATTAGGAATTGAAGATAGGTTTGTAATAACATATGTTGGTGCGCATGGAGTCGCAAATCACTTAGAACAAATCTTAGATGCAGCAATTTATTTGAAAGATACAAATGTTCTTTTTTTATTAATTGGTCAAGGAATGGAAAAAGAAAGATTAAAAAGGTATTCACAAGAAAAAAGGATAACAAATGTTATGTTTTTAGATCCAGTACCTAAAAAAGAAGTATTTAAATATATATTGGCATCAGATATAGGTACTTCTGTGCTTAAAAATGTAGAAACATTTAAGACTGTTTATTCCAATAAAACGTTTGATTATTTAGCTTGTAAAAAGCCAATATTAATGGCTATTGATGGGATTTCACGTCAACTAATTGAAGAGGCAAAGGCAGGTGTGTTTGTTGAGCCAGAAAACCCAAAAGATTTTAGTGATAAAATCAAATTACTTCTCGAAAATCAAGATGAAATTAAAAAAATGGGTGAAAATGGCTATAGTTTTGCAAAAAAGAATTTTGATAGAATAGAATTAGCTAAAAAATACTTAGACGAAATTAAAAAAATGAATAAATAAAATGTATAAGTTATTTATAAAAAGAGGAATAGATATCGTTTTTGCTTTATTAGTACTACTGCTTAGTAGTCCAATTTTAGTAGGAGTTACACTATTGCTTTTTTTTGCAAACAATAGAAAGCCATTCTTCTTTCAAAGAAGGCCTGGTAAAAATGGTGTCGTTTTTTCGATCATTAAATTTAGAACTATGAACGAAAAAAAAGATAAAGCAGGTAATTTGCTTCCAGATGCAGAACGATTAACTAAAGTAGGTAACTGGGTAAGAAAAACTTCCATAGATGAAATTCCTCAATTGATTAATGTAATATTAGGAGATATGAGTTTAATAGGGCCTAGGCCATTATTGGTTCAATATCTAGAATTATACAATGATTTTCAGAAAAGAAGGCACGAAGTAAGACCTGGAATAACAGGGTGGGCGCAAGTAAATGGTAGAAATGCAATTTCATGGGAGCAAAAATTTGAGTATGATGTATGGTATGTAGATAATTGTAGTCTTTATACAGATGTAAAAATAATTTTTAAAACAATAAAAAAAGTGTTCTTAAGAGAAGGAATAACAATGGAAGGAAAGGCAACAACAGAATATTTTAAGGGGAATTAAAATAATAATTATGAAAAAAATTCTTTATGGGGCTAGTGGTCATGCAAAGGTTATAATCGATGTTATTAAATCTAACAATGAAGATATATATTGTATAATTGATGATAATCCAAAAACTAATGAAGTTTTCAATATACCTGTTAAGAGAGTTGATCAGTTGTTGTTTGAAAAATCGAACAGTTTTTTAGTTGCTATTGGCAACAATAGGCTAAGAAAAAAAATTGTATTAGATAATGACTTTAATTATTTTACAGCTATTCATGAAAAAACAATTATAGCTTCTTCAGTAGAAATTGGTGAAGGTACTGTAGTCATGTCTAATGTTGTAATTAATGCTGAGGCTAAAATTGGAAAGCATTGCATAGTTAATACTTCGGCAGTAGTAGAGCATGAATGTATACTGTCTGATTTTGTTCATGTTTCGCCTAATGCTTCAATTGCAGGTAATGTTACAATTGGTGAAGGAACTCAAGTAGGAATAGGGGCTTGTGTTATTCAAGGTGTTAAAATTGGAAAATGGGTGACTATAGGTGCAGGCACTGTAATAATCAAAGATGTTCCAGATTATGCTGTAGTTGTTGGTAATCCGGGAAAAATAATCAAATACAGTGATGTATAAGCAATAGTATTTTTTTGAAATTAATCAAATAGGAAATTAAAATAGTAACAGACTAAAAGTGTTTAACAATAACAAGAAAGTATAAAAAATAAAATTTAGTAGAAATAAAAAAGAGGCTGTCTATCGACAGCCTCTTTTTTAAATAAAAATATATCATTTTTGGTTTATGTTGAAAAAAATGTAAAATAAATTTCAATATTGTTTTTAATTATCAATTAAATGCGGTAGAAATAAAATTTTATTGTTAATAATATAAAAATTAAAAAAGTTGTTAAAATTTTCATAAGAATTTGTATTTTTACCCACTTGCTTTAATTTCAACTACCTAGGTGGTGATTAAAAAGTAAGTTTTCAACAAAGTAAACGGTGTGCGGCAGCCGTAAATGCCGAAATAATATATTATTTAACTAACAATTAACTTTATGGAAAACAATTATTTTTCGCGAACGGGAAGCCTTTTCAAGGCATTGTTTGCAAAAAATGTCCTCCTTTTAGCACTAACTTTGTTAGCTGCTTTAGGAATGGAAGCACAGACGGTGACCATTGGTTCTGGAACAAATGTGGGTAATAGATACCCAATTGCTCCTTATTATGGTTATTCGTATTCGCAGCAGATTGTTTTAAAATCGGAAATTAATACTAGTGGTATTATTACAAAACTCCGGTTTTACAGCAATGGTACAGCCATAACAAATGGTAACAATTGGACCATTTATTTAGGACACACCACAAAGACTGCTTTTTCATCAAATACAGATTGGATTCAATCTGCTGCGATGACTCAAGTGTATAGTGGTACAGTCTCGGCTACACCAGCTGCAGGTTGGTTTGAGGTAGACATTAATGATGTCTTCCTCTACAACAATGTAGATAACCTTGTAGTTTCAGTTGATGAAAATGCTTCAGGTTACACTGGTGGTTCGTCAACAAGTTATTTTAGGATTTGGACTACACCTGTAGGTAATCGTGGTATTTATTATGCAAGTGATTCTACTGATCCTAATCCAGCTTCAATTAGCTTGACAGGATCAAGAACAACTTACATTGCACAAATGCAATTTGATATTGCAGCTGCTACAGCTTGTACTACACCAGCCAGTCAACCTACGGCTTTAACGTTTTCAAGTGTAACAGGAACTTCATTGAGCGGTTCTTTTACAGTGCCATCACCAGCCCCTACGGGTTATATGGTGGTGAGAAGTACAAGTGCTACTGCGCCAGCCGCACCAACAAATGGGACAGCATTATCGGTCGGTTCCACAGCTTTAGGAGCAGGGACTTATGTAGTAGCTAATACAGCTACAGGATCTTTTACAGATTCGGGCTTGACAGCTAATACACAATATTACTATTATATCTATTCATATAACTCTGGATGTTCGGGTGCACCAGCCTACTTGACTACAGCTCCTTTGACAGGAAATGTTACAACTTGTATGCCAACACCTACATCAGCAGCAGCTACAACGTTGACTAGTTCTGGCTTTACGGCGAATTGGACAGGAGCAGCTTCGGATGCAGGATATGAATTAGAAGTTTCTACTAGTAGTACTTTTGCAACATTACTTCCAGGATTTCCTTTAGCCATTTCAAATAATG
>CAYNNB010000032.1:0-26713 GCA_964398425.1 uncultured Flavobacterium sp. | reverse complement strand
ATTTCTTTATCACGAACTTTAAACGAATACACCGGATTTTTGTATTTGTTTACTTTTTCTTCCCAAGTCAATAAAATTTCCCAATTGTAAGGGTCTAAATTCATTTTAACTCGATCGAATTCTTTTAATAACAACCCTATAAAATCCTTATTGTCATCATTAACTTTTAAAGAGCTTTCAATAATTCCCGCTTTGTCTATTTGAGGTAAATTTCCGTTAACTGATTCTATGGTTTTGAAAATTCCGTATAGTTTTTGCGCTACTTCTACTTGTGTTAGCGCCGTTTCGTCATATTTTCTATTGTTTTCAGCAATTTCAGACAAATAACGCGTTCTATGAGGAGGAATTACAAAGATTTTCTCGCTCATTTCACGTGTAATTTCGAAAGTTGATTGTAAATCTGATCCTGTTTTTTCTACAATCTTATCCATGATAGACTTGTAAAGTGTGTTCATTCCAGGATCGTTGAATTGAGATGCTATAGTTCCGAAAATTGGCATCTTATCTGTATCTACATCCCAAAGGTTATGATTGCGTTGGTATTGTTTTTTCACATCACGAATGGCATCTAAAGCACCACGTTTGTCGAATTTATTTAACGCTACTAAATCCGCGAAATCCAACATATCGATTTTTTCTAACTGCGTAGCGGCACCAAATTCTGGCGTCATTACATATAAAGATACATCAGAATGATCAAGTATTTCTGTATCCGATTGTCCAATTCCTGAGGTTTCTAAAATAATTAAATCATATTTAGCAGCTTTTAACACTTGAATCGCTTCAGCTACATATTTTGACAAGGCTAAATTAGATTGACGAGTAGCTAATGAACGCATATAAACACGAGGATTATTAATCGCATTCATACGAATTCTATCTCCCAATAAAGCGCCACCCGTTTTACGTTTTGAAGGATCCACCGAAATTAATCCGATTGTTTTTTCTGGAAAATCGATTAAGAAACGACGAACCAATTCATCCACTAAAGATGATTTTCCAGCCCCACCTGTTCCGGTGATACCTAAAACTGGAATTTTAGAAGTTTCGTTTGCTGTGTGAATTTTATCTAACGTTTCTTTAGCAATTTCGGGGAAATTTTCAGCTGCAGAAATAACACGTGCTATTGCTCTTGGATTTTTCTCCTCTAAATGATCCGCTTCCCCATTCAACACATCACCCACAGGGAAATCAGCCTTTTGCACCAAGTCGTTAATCATTCCTTGTAAGCCAAGTGCACGACCGTCGTCTGGAGAGTAAATTTTAGTAATTCCATAGACGTGTAACTCTTCTATCTCTGAAGGGAGAATTACACCTCCACCACCACCAAAAATCTTAATATGACCTGCTCCTTTTTCTTTTAGCAAATCATACATATACTTAAAATATTCGTTATGTCCTCCTTGATAAGAGGTCATGGCAATAGCATTAGCATCTTCTTGAATGGCTGTATTTACTACTTCTTCTACACTTCTATCGTGACCTAAGTGAATGACTTCAACGCCTGTGGCTTGAATAATTCTACGCATGATATTAATCGCCGCATCATGCCCGTCAAATAGAGAGGCAGCTGTCACAATTCTAACTTTATTTTTTGGTTGATAAGCCTGTACTTGTTCCATTTTTAATAAATCAAATTAAAAGTGATGCAATTTAAGGATTTATTAAAAAAAAGGAAAATCAAAAGTGATTTTTAATGAATTGAAATTGAAATTGTATTTTTTCAACTAAATATTCAAATTTTTACAAAAAGAAGTTCATTATTCCAAAATAAGAAATGAAATATATTTTATAATAAATGAAAAAAAATTAATATAATCTTTTGATTTTCAAACTATTCCTCTATTTGTATAGCTTTAGAATATGTACGCCATTTATCGATACAATCTACCATATCTTTTGGTATTTCAGTATCAAATCTTAAAAATTCACCTGAAGTTGGATGTTCAAATCCTAAGGTTTTGGCATGTAGTGCTTGCCTTGGTAGTGTTTTGAAACAATTATCTACAAATTGTTTGTATTTTGTAAAAGTAGTACCTTTTAAAATTTGGTCTCCCCCATAACGTTCATCATTGAATAATGTATGTCCGATATATTTCATGTGCACACGAATTTGATGCGTGCGACCTGTTTCTAATTTACACGAAACCACTGTAACATAACCTAATCGTTCAATAACTTTATAATGAGTAACCGCTGGTTTTCCTTTTTCACCATCAGGATAAACAGCCATCTGCATACGATTAGTTTGATGACGGTCAATGTTACCTTCAATCGTTCCTTCCTCCTCTTCAATATTTCCCCAAACAATTGCCACATATTCTCTTTCAGAAGTTTTTTCGGCAAATTGTTTAGTCAAATGGTTCATTGCATGTTCAGTCTTAGCAACTACTAATAAACCTGATGTATCTTTATCTATTCGATGAACTAAGCCGGGTCTTTCACTCGAATTCATTGGTAAATTATCAAAATGATAAGCCAAGGCATTTACTAAAGTACCTGAGTAATTTCCGTGACCAGGATGCACAACCATTCCAGCTGGTTTGTTCACAACCAATACTTGTTCGTCTTCATAAACAATATTAATGGGAATATTTTCTCCTTTTAATAAATGTTCATACGGAGGATGTTCTAACATCACGCGCACTACATCATTAGGTTTGACTTTATAATTGGATTTTACCGCAACGTCATTCACAAATATGTTCCCAGAATCTGCAGCTTTTTGGATTTTATTTCTTGTTGTATTCTCAATAACATTCATTAAGAATTTATCTATACGAAGTGATTGTTGTCCTTTAGCAACTACAAATCGATGATGTTCATACAAATCATCCTCAAATTCATTTTCATTTAAAAATTCCTGCATCTGTTTTATGGAGTAGTTGTGGTATCAATATTTTGAGTTGGTACAGAATCTAATTCTTCCTCTTTAAATAACTCTTTTCCATCACCTAATACAAAATCAATAGTTGAATTTTTAAGTATTTTATCGCCTGGTTTTAATTTTTTACCATTTTGAGAAATTTCCAACACTACGTCTTTTGCAATATTTGGAACATATTTAGATTTTCCTTCCACTAAACCTAATGCTCTAATGGTACTGGCAGCTTGACGGAAAGTTTTATTAATTAAGTCAGGCATAGTTACAGTAGAAAAACCTCCTGCATTCAATTTCACATAAATCTTTCTGCCATCCTTTACTTTAGAATTCGGTTTTGGATCTTGTTCTACTATAGTATAAGGCGGAAATTCTGGTCTAAAATCAACCGTATCTAAAAGAAAAACTTCTAAACCATCTTCATCTAATTTTTCCTCGGCCACTTCTAATTTCATTTTAGATAAATCAGGAACATTAATTTCTTCTCCATGATTGGTTCTAAAATCTAAAAATTTGATTAAGGCGAATAAAAAAACTACTGTAATAACAATAGCTAAAAATAATTGCTTGAAAAACGTAAAACTAGTTAGAAACTTTCCTAAACTCATATATCAATAATTTTAGCAAAAATACTAAATTTCTTTTTGGATACAATGTTAATATCAGCTTAACGCTAAAAAAACCTTTTTAGTTTATTTTAAATTTCTTTTTTACACTAAAGTATTTATAATAAATTTGTATGAAACATATTGTATATAGAAGTAATGATAAACGTAGCAATTATAATGGGAGGTTATTCTAGTGAATACAAAATCTCCTTAACAAGTGGAAATGTAGTTTTTAATCATTTAGATCTTTCAAAATTCAATGCTTATCGCATACATATTTTTAAAGAGAAATGGGTTTATGTAGACGTTAACGAACAAGAATATCCAATTAATAAAAATGATTTTTCAGTTAATTTAAATGGAACTAAAATAACTTTTGATGTTATTTTTAATGCTATTCATGGTACGCCTGGAGAAGACGGATTAATGCAAGCCTATTTTGAATTATTGCAAATTCCTCAAACATCATGTAATTATTATCAAGCAGCATTAACTTTTAACAAGCGTGATTTGTTATCCGTTTTAAAACCATATGGAATAAAAACAGCAACTTCTTATTATTTAAATAATGGTGATTCTATTGATACTACAAAAATAATTGAAACTGTTGGATTACCGTGTTTTGTTAAACCAAACAAATCGGGTTCAAGTTTTGGTATTTCAAAAGTAAAATCTATCGAAGAATTAGTTCCTGCAATTGAAAACGCTTATAAAGAGGATAATGAAATTATCATTGAAAGTTTTTTAGATGGAACAGAAGTTTCGGTTGGGGTTATTAATTTTAAGGGCGAAATCAAAGTTTTACCAATAACTGAAATAGTATCGGAAAACGATTTTTTTGATTACGAAGCTAAATATTTAGGCAAGTCGCAAGAAATTACACCTGCTCGAATTTCAGATGAAATTAGAGCAAAAGTTGAAACATCCGCAAAAAAGGCCTATGAAGTTTTAAAAATGTCAGGTTTTTCAAGAAGTGAATTTATTATTGTAAACGGCGAACCACATATGTTAGAAATGAATACGATTCCTGGATTAACCACCGAAAGTATTCTTCCACAACAAGCTCGAGAAGCAGGAATATCATTAAATGAATTATTTGAAAATGCTATTGAATTGGCTTTAAAAATGTAAATTATGAAAAAAGCGATATTCCCTGGATCTTTTGATCCTATAACAAATGGACACTATGACATAATTAACAGAGGTGTTTCCTTATTTGATGAAATAATAGTTGCTATCGGTGTCAATGCAGATAAAAAATATATGTATTCATTAGAAGACAGAAAACGTTTTATTGAAGAAGCTTTTAAAGATGAACCCAAAGTAAAGGTGATTACTTATACGGGGTTAACTATTGATTTGTGCAAAAAAGAAAAAGCTGATTTTATTTTAAGAGGTTTAAGGAATCCTGCCGATTTTGAATTTGAAAAAGCAATTGCTCATACCAATAGGGTGATGTCAAAAATTGAAACTGTATTTCTACTAACAGCTGCAAGAACCTCCTTTATTTCTTCAAGTATAGTCAGAGATGTTTTAAGAAATGGTGGGGATATTTCTCAGTTGGTTCCTGAATCTGTTTTGAAAAAATAAGTCAGTCTCATAAATTACTTTTATCATTTAGATTTACTCACATATGAACAAAATAGTTTTAGTTTTTGTATTAATAACCCAATTATGTTTTTCTCAAAATGATTGGAAAACAACCTTCGAAAAAGGAAATGGTAACCAATCTGTAACATACGAAGAATGCATAGCTTATTATCAAAAACTAGATGCCTATTTTGAAACCATCCATATGCAAGAAATGGGTTTAACAGACAGTGGAAAACCTCTTCACATTATAATTTATTCATCTGATAAAGATTTTAGTTTCACATCTGATAAAACCAAAATATTAATTAATAACGGAATTCATCCTGGTGAGCCAGATGGAATTGATGCCTCCATGTCATTAATAAGGGATTTGGCTTTGAACAAAATAAAAACTTCAAGAAATACCCAAATTATTGTAATTCCGGTTTATAATATTGGCGGAATGTTAAACCGAAATAGTTCATCAAGAGCCAATCAAAATGGTCCAGAAGCTTATGGTTTTAGAGGGAATGCAAGAAACTTTGATTTGAATCGAGATTTTATTAAATCTGACACACGAAATGCTAAAAGTTTTCAGCAGATTTTTCACCTTATTCAGCCTGATATTTTTTTGGATAATCATGTGTCTAATGGTGCTGATTATCAATACACATTTACTTGTATAGCCACTCAACACGAACGCTTAGGAAATAGTTTAGGAAATTATTTTATAAATGAAATGTATCCTTCCCTAGTAAAGGACATGCTAAAAAAGAAAATAGATGTTGTCCCTTATGTAAATATTCATGGGGCAAAACCAGATTTAGGTTATGAACAGTTCACAGATACCCCAAGATACGCTACGGGCTACACTACACTGTTTCATACATTAGGTTTTGTACCAGAAACACATATGCTTAAACCTTACAAAGAGCGAGTAAAAGTGACTTATGAGTTTATGGTGAGTACAATAAACTATGCCAATCAAAATGCATCTCAAATTAAAAAATACAGACAACAAGCTTTAAAAGAATATAAAGCTGGAGATGACTATCCTTTAAGTTGGACCATTGATTCAACAAAGGTAAGTCACTTAAATTTTAAAGGCTATGAAGGTAAATATATAGCTAGTTCAGTATCAGGTAAAGAGCGCTTGTTTTATGACAAAAATCGACCTTTTACCCGACCTATCCCTTTTTATGCTAATTATAAACCCATTTCATTTGTAAAAATTCCTAAAGCTTATATTGTTCCTCAATCACAATGGCCAATATTAGATCTTTTAAAATTAAATGGTTTAAACTATAACATTTTAGATAGTGATTCTATAATTGAAGTTGAAAGCTATAAAATTATAGAATATCAAACCAGTAAATCGGCATATGAAGGACATTATGGACATTATAACACCAAAATTTCAAAATCTAAGGAAAAAATAAGATTTATGAAAGGAGATTATTTGTTTCCAACCAATCAGTTTGGAGTAAAATATTTATTAGAAACATTAGAACCTGAAGCTGTTGATTCTTATTTTAATTGGAATTTTTTTGATGCTATTTTACAACAAAAAGAATATTTTTCTGCCTATGTTTTTGAAGATATTGCAAGTGATTTATTGGCAAAAAATCCGAATTTAAGAAATGAATTTGAAACCAAAAAAAAGCAGGAAAAAGCTTTTTCGGAAAATGGTACAGCTCAACTCGATTGGATTTACAAGCATTCTATTTATTATGAAAAAGCACATTTACAATATCCAGTTTACAGAACGTTAGAATAATATTTTTGCTTCAATTTCTGACATAGCATTAATTATTGCTTTTTCACCAATTTCGATTATCTCTTGAGCTTTATAAAACTCAAAAATACCGGCACAATTTCTTGAAATATCAATTAATATATCAGGAGGATTCTTTTCCAATAGTACATTTGACATATGATTGGTCATAGTAACTAGGGTTGTATTAATCAAAGTAAAATAATTTATTTTCCTATCCTTACTATTAATCAAAGATTTCAAAGGATATTGTGAATTATTTTTAAATATTTTAGATGAAGTTGTAACCTCTTCTGAAAGACCACCATTTACATTAACTGCAATAACAAGATCATTTGGAGTTCTAATAGCGTTACTAATAGGTAAATTATTCACTACTCCACCATCAACAAAAACAGCATCATTAAGAAGTACTGGAGTAAAAATTGTAGGTATAGAAATTGAAGCACGTATGGCTTGAAAAAGACTTCCCGAATCAAACACTACTTCCCTATTATTTGCGATATCAAATGCTGTGGCATTGTAGGCTATGGGTAATTTTTCAATGTCTATATCAGTAATAAATGATTTAATTTCATTAAAAATTCGATCACCTTTAACCAACCCTTGTGATGAAAAACTAAAATCAATAAGTTTAAATATTTTTTGCTTATTAACTTTCAACAACCACATTTTAAACTCTTCTAACTTTCCAACAGCATATACACCTCCTATCAAAGCACCCATTGAAGTACCAGAAATAGAACGTATAACATATCCTTTCTTCAACAAAGCTTCAATCACAGCAATGTGTGCAATACCTCTGGCTCCACCACCTGACAAAATGAGTGTAATTTCTCGTTGTTGCATCTATTTATTTTTTACTTTAAATATAAAAAAAAATCGCCATTTCTGACGACTTTTTTAAATACTAACTCAATTTTCTATAAAAATCAATTCCATCCTCCACCAAGTGCTTTATACAAATTAATTACTGCAAGCATTTGGTTTTTACGTGTTTCAATTAAAGCTGTTTTAGCTTCTAATGCATCTCTTTGAGTTAACAACACTTCCATATAATCTGCACGAGCTGATTGAAATAGTTGATTAGCTATTGAAATAGACTCATTTAATGCATCAACCTGATCTCTTTTTAATTTAAATGACTGCTGAAGATTATCAATTTTTGACATTTGATTTACTACTTCAGTATAAGCATTTAAAATAGTTTGCTCGTATTCATAAACCGTTTGAATTTGCTTAGCTGATGCATTTTTATAGGCAGCTTTAATTCCATTTCTATTTATTAAAGGCATTATTGCATCACCAGCTAAATTATATAATAATGAAGAAGGTGAACTCAGTAAGAATTTAGGATTAAAGGCTTCATAACCTACGCCCGCTTTTAAACCAAAAGAAGGATAAAAATTCGCTTTAGCTACTTTAATATTTAATTTAGCTGCTTCCATTTCAAGCTGAGCTTGCTTGATATCTGGACGATTCTCTAATAAATCTGATGGTAAACCTGTTTGAACCATTTTAGGTTCCTTTTGAAGAAAATTCACTGTGCTTCGAATAATGGGCTGAGGAATTCGCCCTACTAAAAAATTAATTTTATTCTCCGTTTCAATAATATCTTGCTTTAAATTGTAAATTTCGCTTTGATTTTTTTGAACTTCTGCCTCAAATCGCTTTACCGCTAATTGTGTAGTTCTGGCTGATTCTTTTAGTAATTTAACAATTTCTAAAGCATTTTTTTGAATATCAATATTTTGTTCAAGATTTTTTAATTGACTATCTAAGGCAATTAACTCATAATAAGAAGATGAAATTTCTGCTACAAGATTAGTTACTAAATAATTTTTTCCTTCTTGAGAAGCCATGAATTCCATTACTGCCACTTTCTTAGCATTGCGTAATTTTTTCCAAACGTCTAATTCCCAAGTACTGTATAACCCAAACTTGTAATTAGTTAAGGGCTCTGGAAACTTTTCTTCTTCTCTTATGTTTAAATTTTCTTCAACCGCACCATTTCTAGTGTATTTACCAACCTTGTCTAAATCGGCACCTGCACCAAAACCTAAACTTGGTAAATATTCACCTGTTTTGGCCTGAATTTCATTTTGAGACATAGCCACTTTTTGCATCAAGATGTTCAACTCTTTATTATTAACAAGAGCCGAATCAATTAATTGCTGCAAATTAGGATCATCAAAAAATGTTTTCCATTTTATTTTAGCATCTGTAGATGTTTCTTTCGAGTTAGTTATATAACTCGAAGGAACATTCACTTGATTTTCTTTTATTGTTACTTTTGGAATTCCACAAGAAATAGCCAAAAATAAACTTCCAGTCACTAATGATTGAATGATTTTATTTTGTCTCATCATGATTGTTTTCTTTATTTTTTTGCTTTTTATCTTTATGATTGTATTCAATATCTTCCGTTAAAGGAGTAAAATCTTCATTTTTAATCATTTTTCTACCTTCAGCTAGTTTCCCAAAAATATAGTACAATCCGGGGATTAATATTACTCCGAAAATAGTACCGAATAACATACCTCCCAATGCAGAGGTACCAATTGTTCTATTTCCGATTGCTCCAGCACCCGTTGCTTTAACTAGAGGAATTAATCCTGCAATAAAAGCAAATGAAGTCATTAAAATGGGTCTAAAACGTACTTTTGCTCCTTCAATTGCTGAATCTAAAATTGACATTCCTTGCTGGTTTTTCTGAACGGCGTACTCTACAATTAATACGGCATTTTTACCTAATAATCCGACCAACATAACTAATCCAACTTGTGCATAAATATCATTCGCTAATCCGAACATTTTTAACAAGAAGAATGTTCCAAAAATACCCGCAGGTAGCGATAATACAACGGCCATTGGTAATATAAAACTTTCATACTGAGCGGCTAATACTAAATAAACGAAGATTAATACAATTCCGAAAATGATAATTCCTTCATTTCCTCTTCTTGCTTCATCAAAAGATAAACCTTCCCAATCCACATCGTACCCGTGAGGCAAATGTTTTTTAGCTACCTCTTGAATGGCTTTAATAGCTTCACCTGTTGTATATCCATTTGCAGGAACTGCTCTAATTGCAGCTGAATTATATAAATTATAACGGGTAATTTCGTTAGGTCCTTGACGCTTTTTCAAGGTCATAAAAGCTGAATAAGGCACCATTTCTCCTTTATCGTTTTTCACATAATAGTTCAATAAATCACTAGCATATCTTCTAAATTCAGGCCCCGATTGCACATAAACTTTAAAGAAATTATTGAAGCGAATAAATCCTTGTTCATAAGTAGAACCAATTAAGATATTTAAGTTTTCCATAGCATTTCCAATAGAAACACCTTTTTGCATAGCCGCTTGATTATCAATTACAATTTCATATTGCGGATAGTTAGCGGCATAGAATGTGAACAAACCTGTTAACTCTTTACGTTTACCTAATTCGCTCATAAATTCTTTATTGATGCGGTCAAACTCATGATAATCTTCCCCATTGGTCTTATCTAATAAACGTAGTGATAGTCCTCCTGCTGCTCCATAACCTGGAACTGCTGGTGGTTCAAAATATTCTATAACCGCACCAAAGTCTTTTGATTTTTCCTCTAATTCCTCTATAATTTCATGTACCGAATGTTCTCGATCTTCCCAAGGTTTTAAGTTGATCAAACAAGTACCCGCATTAGAACCGCGACCTTCTGTTAATACTTCATAACCTGCTAATGAAGAAACCGACTGTATACCTTCTACTTTCTTAGCAATAGCTTGTAATTTTCTAGCAACAGCATTTGTATTTTCTAAAGTTGAACCTGGAGGAGTTTGTATAATGGCATAAATCATACCTTGATCTTCACCAGGAATAAATCCAGCAGGCAATGTTTCGTTTACAAAAAATGTACCTACAGCAAATCCACCTAAAACTAGGAAAGTAACTAATCTTCTGTCAACAATTTTAGTTAAAATGTTTGTATATCTACCTGTTAATTTTTCAAACCAACGGTTAAAAGCATCTATGAATCTATTAATCGGAGTCTTCTTTCTTGGTTGTCCGTGTGTATTTTTCAAAATCATAGCACACAATACCGGAGTTAATGTTAAAGCTACAATACCAGATAACACAATTGAAGAGGCCATTGTAATAGAGAACTGTCTATAAAACACACCTACTGGTCCAGTCATAAAGGCCACTGGAACAAATACAGAAGTCATTAACAACGTAATAGCTACAACTGCACCACCAATCTCACCTAATACTCTTTGAACTGCTTTATAAGGTCCAACATGATCTTCTTCCATCTTAAGATGGACCGCTTCCACGACGACTATGGCATCGTCTACTACAATTCCAATCGCTAATACTAAAGCAAAAAGCGTAATTAAATTAATAGTTAATCCAAATGCTTTCATAAAAATGAATGCACCAATTAATGATATTGGTACTGCAATAATAGGAATCAATGTGGAACGCCAATCACCTAAGAAAATAAATACAACTAAAGCTACCAAAACAAAAGCTTCACCTAACGTGTGAATTACTTTTTCAATAGAAGCATCTAAGAAATTAGAAACATCATAACTCACTTCATATTTCATACCTGGAGGGAATGATCCTTTTAATTCTTCCATTTTATGTTTCACTTGTTCAATTACATCACTAGCATTACTACCGTAAACTTGTTTCAATTGAATCGCCGCAGATGGATGTCCATCTTTATTTGAATAGATATCAAAAAATTCACTTCCAAACTGAACTTTTCCAATATCTTTTAATTTGATAATTTCTCCTTCAGACGTTGAACGAATAATGATATTCTCATATTGTTCTGGTTTGTTATATCTTCCTTGGTATACCAAAACATATTCTAAAGATTGTGATTTAATTCCTGTAGCTTGCCCTAAACGTCCTGGTCGACCGATAATACTTTGTTCGGCCATAGCTTTCATCACTTCATCTACTGAAACTTTATAGGCTCGCATACGGTCTGGATTTAACCAAATACGCATGGCGTAGTTTCTATTACCTAAAATTTGAGCTTGTGAAATACCGTTAATACGTTGAATTTCAGGAATGATATTAACGTTAGCATAATTATACAAAAACTTCTCATCAGAGTTTTTATCATTACTATACAAGTTAATATACATCAACATACTTGGTTGAACGACATTAACAATAACTCCTTCCAATTGAACTAAGTGAGGTAAATTATTAATTACTTTATCTACACGGTTTTTTACATTTACTACAGCTTGATTAGGATCAGTACCCAATTCAAAGACAACCTGAATAGTAGCTTCACCGGCAGATGTTGCATCTGAAACCATGTATTTCATTCCAGGAACACCATTAATTGATCGTTCTAATGGAATCAAGGCAGATTTCACTAATACATCGGCACTAGCTCCTGGATATGCTAAGGTTACAATAACCCTTGGT
Organism: uncultured Flavobacterium sp.; assembly: GCA_964398425.1. Taxonomy (GTDB): domain Bacteria; phylum Bacteroidota; class Bacteroidia; order Flavobacteriales; family Flavobacteriaceae; genus Flavobacterium. The sequence goes on along the minus strand of CAYNNB010000032.1, from coordinate 14,435 downwards.
GGTGCAATTTCGGGAAATTGAGATATAGGTAAGGTTTTTATGGAAAGTAAACCCATAAATATAATGATTAACGATACAACGATCGCCATCACTGGTCGTTTGATAAAATTCTTAAACATAGAAATTGTTTTTAAAAGTGATTATTCCGCTTCTACTTCTAATGAATGGAAAACTTGCTTAGGATCTTGATAATCTGGATGGATTTTTTGACCATCTTTCACTTTTCTTAAACCGTCTAATAAAATTTTATCTTCTTTAGATAAACCTTTTGTAACAATAAATAAATAAGGTACTTCTTCTTCTGCAACAGTGATTTCCTTTTGATGTATCACATTATTTTTATCAAGAACAAATACATATTTTTTATCCAATACTTCAAATGTAGCTTTTTGAGGAATTAAAATAGCATTTGGATATTTATTTTTAACTACAATATTACCTGTTTCACCGTGTCTTAATAATTTATTAGGATTTGGAAATGTAGCTCTAAAAGCAATATTTCCTGTTTCGTTATTGAATTCTCCTTCAATAGTTTCTACAATTCCTACTTGATTAAAAATTGAACCATTAGCCATTTGCAAATGTACTTTCAATTTATCTTTACTAGTTTTATTAGTCATATAATTTAAATACTCCGCTTCAGGAACATTAAAATATACCCACATTTTACTATTGTCAGAAAGAGTAGTTAACAACTCACCTTCTTCTAGCAAACTACCTTCTCTTACATGTAAATGATCCATAATTCCAGTAAAAGGAGCTCTAACATCTGTGAAACCTAAATGAGTAGACGCTAATTGCACTTCAGCTCTTGCCTTATCTAATCTTGCTTTAGCTAATGCTAACTCATTTTTAGATACAACATTTTTATCAGATAATGCCTTTGTATTTTTATATTCAATTAAAGCTGTTTCTGCTTCAGCCTTTGATTTTGATAATTCAGCTTGATAAACATTAGGCATAATTTGAAACATCTTTTGCCCTTTAACAACTGTTTGTCCTTCATCTACAAAAATCTTTTGTAAATATCCCTGCTCTAGGGCACGTAGTTCGATATGTTTCACTGAATGTATTTGACAAACATATTTACGTTCAACTAATGTATCTTGTTGAACTGGTGAAGTTACTAAATATTTTGCTGTCTCTTCTTTTTCTTCATGTTTAGAACCACAACTAGATAATGCGAGTACACTAACTAGACTTAATAGCATAAAAATTTTTTTTGCCATGATATTGTATATTAATTAATTTTTGGAATAATTGAGTAGTAATAGGAATAAATCCCGAAAAAAATCCGAAAAAATTAATACATCACAGTCTATAGACACAAAATAAAACGTTGAAGGAGTGGATGGAGATTAAATAGTTTGTAAAAAAACAATCTTTTAACCCGTTCATGTAGGATTTAAAAAGATAATTACAACTAATATTATTTAAATACTTTGAAAAAAAAGTAGAAGAAAAAAAATCAAAATCTAATTCAGAATCCTCTAATTCTGATTCCGTAATTTCAACATTCTCATAATCTACTTCATAAGCTAATGAGCCTTGTGAAATAAAGTGTTTTTGGTGTGAATTAATTTCAGAATGATGAAAGACATAACGAGGTACTAAACTGCCTTGATTATGAATTGTTTTAGTATACACACCAAAACAACTTAACATGGCTATGAAAAGTAAAAAGAAATATTTATAATCTAATTTCTTCATAAAAACTTTCGATTCATCAAATTATTTAAGAAATTCTTTAATTAAATTAATGAAGCAAATGTAGATGTTTAATTTCAATTAATTTGTAAATGATTTGTTAATGATATTTAAACAAGAACTTCTTCAAAGAGTAACTTGATATTTTCATATGAGTTTTCTAAGGCTTGAGGAATTTCTTCAGGTTTAAGCCAAGCTACTTTTTCAATTCCTTCATCTTCTTGAGGTTTAGGGATTCCTGTAAAATTTGTTTTCATTTTATACCAATACGTAATTTTGAGTTTATATCTGCCATTACGTTTAAAAATATGATATGTTTTTTGAAGTTTATCCGTAATTTTTAACCCTGTTACACCTGTCTCTTCCTCTACTTCTCTAATGGCTGTATCCTCAATTTCTTCGTTTTTTTCGATACCACCTTTTGGTAAATCCCATTTTCCATTTCTAAAAATAAAAAGTACTTCTCCGTTTTGATTGTAAACTAATCCTCCCCCTGCTTTTGCTACTGGTAGTTTAGACTTCAAGGTCTTCATGATTAATTTCTCATCAGGATGGTACAAAAGAGCACTATCAATTTTATTCAAAAAAAGTTCAGAAATGACTTTTCTAAAATTAACAGTTTCCAACAAATAAATTCTAAAATTTGTTTCTTTTTCCACCTTATTTGTTAAAAAAAGTGGTTTTTCGTTCACAAAAACTTTATACATTTGCAGTATGATATTTAATGTTAACACAGCACAGCAAACAGCCGAATTGCTTTTACAAATAAACGCAATTAAACTGAATTCTAAAAATCCTTTTACATGGGCTTCGGGATGGAAGTCTCCCATTTATTGCGACAACCGCATAATCCTTTCATTTCCAGCGGTTAGAAATTATATTAGAGATGAATTTGTGAAACACATTGAAGATAAATTTGGTCGACCAGACGTAATTGCAGGTGTAGCAACAGGAGCTATTGGGATAGGAATTCTTGTTGCTGAGGCAATGGGTTTACCTTTCGTTTATGTAAGACCTGAACCTAAAAAGCACGGTAGACAAAATCAAGTAGAGGGATTTTTACAAAAAGGTCAAAATGTAGTAGTCGTAGAGGATTTAATTTCTACAGGTGGTAGCAGTTTATTAGCTGTTGAAGCTCTTAGAAACGAGGGTGCAAATGTAAAAGGAATGGCAGCTATTTTTACTTACGGATTTCCAATATCAAAAGAAAAAATTGAAGAAGCGAATTTAGAGGTTTTCACCCTAAGTAATTACGAAAATTTAATTCAAAAAGCCGTTGATAAAAAATATATTTCAGAAGAAGAACTAGATACTCTACAATCTTGGAATGCTAGTCCTTCCGTTTGGAATATTTAATAATAAATAAATTAATACTATAGTAAAATGAACTTAGAAAGTCCAAAAGTAAACGTAGCACAACCTGCATCATATATTTTTAATGCATTAACCGATATTAAAAATTTTGAAAAATTAATGCCTGAAAATATAGCAAAATTTGAAGTAATTGATGAGAATTGCTTTGAGTTTGGCTTAAAAGGAATGCCTGAAATTAAATTAGTTAAAAAAGATGTAATACCCAATTCTAAAGTTGTTTTAGGCGCTGCATCAAGTAAATTGCCGTTTACTTTAACTGCTCAACTTGATGTTATAAATGAGCAGTCTACTGATATTCAATTGTTTTTTGAAGGTGATTTTAATCCTATGATGGCTATGATGGTAAAAGGACCTATTGGCAAATTTATTGAAACCCTAGCTAACAATATGTCTAAATTATAATAATAAAAGACATTTCATCATAGAGCGACTTTTTAGTCGCTTTTTTTTATACTCTTATATTTTTCATATCGTGTTTTAAAATCAGATGTTTTTTGTATTTTTGAATTAAAAATAAGACATGAAAAGTATTGCTATCTCTAATGCACTCTTACGAACAATTTTCATTCTAATAGGAATAGCACTAGGACTTTACTTACTCTATTCACTTTCTTCCATTCTCATTTATATCATTTTTGCCTTACTTTTAAGTTTTGTAGCTGAACCTATAGCACAATTTCTTCAAAAAAGTTTAAGATTTAAACCTGTATTGGCTATTACTACTTCTCTATTGGTTTTTATATTTATAACGATTGGAATTTTGATGCTTTTTATTCCATTAATCTTATCTCAAAGTCAAAAATTATCCTTGTTAGATGTCAAGGCAATTGAAAAAAACTACTTGCTATTTATAGAAAATATTGATAAATGGTTACTTAATCATAATATCGACTATAACCAATATATTGATATCCAAAAAATATCTGAATCTTTAAATCTAAACTTCATCACTGATATTGTAAATTCCATTATAGGATCAATAGGTAATTTTGGAATGGCTTTGTTTTCTATTTTTTTTATTGCATTTTTTTTAATGAAAGACCAAGAACTAGCAACAAAAAATTTAAAATATTTATTACCCACAAGACAAAAGTGGAAAATATTGGCTTCTTTACTTAAAATAAAAAACATGTTAGCTAAATATGCCATTGGATTACTTCTTCAACTATTTGTAGTTTTCGTTTTATATTTAATTGTATTATTAATTTTTCATGTAGAAAATGCGTTTATCATTGCTTTTTTAGGTGCTATATTAAATATAATCCCTTACATAGGTCCAATAATAGCTGCCATAATTACTGCTTTTTTAACTATGCTAGGTAATATTGATCAAGATTTTAACACTGTAATTGTACCTACAACTACATATGTTTTAATAGGCTATATTTTGGTTCAAATTATTGACAATAACATTAGTCAACCAATAATTGCTTCTAAAAGTACCAATTCACATCCTCTAGAAATATTTATAATTATTTCAATTACTGGAATTTTAATGGGAATAACAGGAATGATTATTGCTATTCCGCTTTACACGGCAATAAAAGTGGTATTAAAAGAGTTTTTTCCAAAAAATAAATTTATTCATGTTCTAACAAGAAATCTATAATGAATAAGACCATTTTAACAGATGAAATTCAAGAGTTTATCACTCAATATTTAAACAATAATATAGTTCAACTAGCTTTATCAAAAAATCCATTTCCTGAGGTAGAGTGGAAAGAAATAATCAATCAAATTGTAGCCAAACAGAAAAGTAAAGAAAAATTACCCTCATGGTTTTCAACTAAATATATATATTATCCAGCGAGTATTTCAATTGAACAAACGTCTTCTGAAGAAACAGCTAAATATAAATCAAGTTTAATATCAGGTCATAATCTAGTTGATTTAACTGGTGGATTTGGAATTGATTGCTATTATTTTGCTAAAAAATTTAAAAATGTATTTCATTGTGAAATAAATGAAGAACTTTCTAAAATAGTGGCTCACAATAATATTCAACTGGATATAAATAACATAGAATGTATTTCAAAAAATAGCTTCGATTTTTTAAATGAAACAACTACTTTTTTTGACTTCATTTACATCGATCCTAGTAGACGTAACAATAGCAAAGGAAAAGTATTTTTACTCAACGATTGCCTACCAAATGTTCCAGAAAATCTAGACTTATATTTCAGCCGAACTAACCAAATTTTAATTAAAACAGCCCCCATACTAGACATTACAGCTGGAATAAGAGAATTAAAATATGTTAAATCAATTCATATTGTTGCAGTTGAAAATGAAGTAAAAGAGCTACTATGGTTTTTAGATAAAGAAACAACTTCAACAATTGAAATTAAAACGGTAAATATTCAAAAAAAGAAAACAGACATACATAGTTTTATTCTTGGAAATATTAGTGAAGCTATTCTTGCCTATCCTCAAAAATATATTTATGAACCTAATGCCTCAATATTAAAATCAGGCTGTGCAGATGATTTATGTAAGCAACTTAAAGTAGCTAAACTACACCCTCACTCTCATTTATTTACTAGTAATAATTTAATTAAATTTCCTGGTAGAAGTTTTCAAATTGAAAAAGTAATTCCATTCCAAAAAACAGAAATGAAAAACCAATTTGAAGGCAAAAAAATGAATATCACAACTAGAAATTTTCCTCTTTCAGTAGAAGAAATAAGAAAAAAATATAAAATTAAAGATGGAGGTGAAATTTATACCTTTTTTACGACTACCAAAAATGAAGAAAAAATTGTTTTACTTTGCAAAAAAATCGTTTTATGAAAAAAATTATATTTTACCTTTTAATATTTTCAACTAATAGCTTTGCACAAAATAAAGATTGTTTGTTTGAAGTAAACGAAGAAACAGACTCAACTTACACTAAAGTATTGCCTGAAAAAATAATTTATGAATCTGTTTTTGGTTCTACTACTCGTTTTTTAAGTTTTAAATTGTACAATATTGACGGAATAATGGGGCTAAATTTTCAATATGTACAAAAAAGTATGAATTTTTTGAGCTCAACTTGTATTGATAAGGATACTAAAATTTATTTACAATTATCAAATGGTAAGGAAGTAAAACTTATTAATTCCTTAGACCAAGAAACCTGTAATTCTCTTAATATTGATCCTATAAGTAAAAATAATATTCGTGTATTAAATGGTTATTTTAATTTTACAAAAGAAAATTTTGAATATCTGAAAACCGAAAAAGTTTATTTGGTGCGAATAGTAACTATTACTGGTGAAGAACGTTTTATAATTAACTCTGAACTAAAATCAGAAATCAACAAAGAAACGTCACATCCCGACCAGTTTTTTATAGAATATTTACCTTGCTTTGGTATATAAACAAAAAACCACCTAAAGTTAAGGTGGTTTTTTATTGAATATTTTTTTTAACCTAAAACAGCTTTTAAATCACCATTCATCGCTCTTACAGCATCAGCAGATTTAGCAAACAAAGCTTTCTCAGCGTCGTTTAATTGAATATCTAAAATTTCTTCAATTCCATTTTTACCTATAATACAAGGAACGCCCAAACAAATGTCAGATTGACCATATTCTCCTTCTAATAGTACTGAACAAGGAATCATTTTCTTTTGATCATTCAAAATTGAGTCTACTAAATAAGCTACAGAAGCACCAGGTGCATACCAAGCTGAGGTACCTAATAAACCTGTTAATGTAGCACCTCCCACCATGGTATCAGCAGCAACTTTATCTAAAACTTCCTGAGATAAGAAATTAGATACAGGTGAACCATTGTATGAAGCTAATCTCGTTAAAGGAATCATAGTTGTATCACCATGACCACCAATCACCATGCCTTGAACATCATTAGATGGTTTTCCTAAAGCTTGAGACAAATAAAATTTAAAACGTGAACTATCTAAAGCTCCGCCCATACCAATAATTCTATTTTTAGGTAATCCTGTTGCTTTTAACGTTAAATACGTCATAGTATCCATTGGGTTTGAAACTACAACGATGATAGCATTTGGTGAAAATTTTAAAACATTATCTGCTACAGTCTTTACAATACCAGCATTAATACCAATTAATTCTTCACGCGTCATTCCTGGTTTTCTTGGAATACCAGAAGTAATCACTACTACATCTGAATTAGCCGTTTTTGAATAATCATTAGTACTACCTGAAACTCTTGTATTGAATCCTGTAGTTGTTGCACATTGCATAATGTCCATTGCTTTTCCTTCAGCAAAACCTTCTTTGATGTCTAGTAACACTACTTCACTAGCAATTCCTCTATATGAAATTACATCTGCACAAGTAGCACCTACGTTACCAGCCCCTACTATTGTTACTTTCATTTTATTAATTAAAAATTGGTTGTTATTTCTACAAAAGTACTGAATATATTATTGTTTTTTTATAAATGTATATTTATTTCACAATTATTTTTTTTGTCTCTGTTTTTTCCTCGCTTTTCATGTCAACAAAATAAATACCCGCTGGTAAATTCAAAGAAATTTTTCCATCAGTAGAAAGTTCTTGTTGCAACACCTTTTGACCCGATAATGTATAAATTAAAATCCTAGTCGGAGTTTCTATTCCACTAATAAAAATATATTCTGAAGCAGGATTAGGAAAAATCTTTATTTCATCTGTATTAAGGATTGAATTAGCTAAACTTGCAAACCATGGTTGCCCATATTGTGGTCCAAATACATAATTGGCTAACAAAGGATAATCAATAAAAGGGTTTCTATTTTGCTGCCAAGTATAGATATAATTATTTCTATTCATTTCAAAATCATCTCTTGGATCTTGTGCATTCCAAGCTAATAAAGTAGCCAAATCACCAATATTACCTGAAGGAACGGAACCATTATACTCACTGGGATCACCATTAACTACATTTAATCCATTAAAACGAACAGCCATATAAAATAAAGAACGAGCTACATCTCCTTTCCAACTTCCCTGAGTGCCTGTTGGACCAGCATAAACCGTTGAAGAATTTACTGTGCCGTAATTTTTATTGTTACGTGAAGAATTTTCTTGTCCATTTTCAACTCGAATGTGATGCGCATCGGAAATACCATCTACTACATTAGCAGCACTAGTTGTATTCCAAATTGAAATACCATCTGCTGTATCTCCTAGTGCTACTTGAAACCCTCCTCTTGATTGACAAAAGATATGCTCTCTATTCCATTTACCTACAATGCTTGAGCCTTGTTGTTGATCAATTTTTGACATAGGCTGCTCAATATACATACACCACACTTTAGAATGATTAGCTGGATTTTGATCTGCAGTTCTTATTATATCCCATATATCAGCATAGCTATGAAGATGAACTACTGCTGGATTGGCTATAATATCTTGAATAGCTTGTTTTAACGCTGACCCCGATAATCCTTCTAAACTGGCATAATATCCTGTAGGAATAGTTGGTGTTACATTTCCGTAAGTTGGTGCTAAGGGAGTTCCAAAATTTGAAATCTGATAATCGTTGTCCTCTACTCTTCTCAAAATGGAATTGTTACTTGCGACTACTTCAACAGGTAAACCCGAAATATAAAGAATAAATTCTTCATCACCTTCATCCAAAGAATCATCAACTAGAGTAATAGTTGTTGATGCAGTATTAGTTCCAGCAGGTATTGTTATTATTGTATTTCCACTGTAATCAGATGCATTAAAATTACCATTATTCAACGATATAGTAAATGTCATTGGTGAGGTAACATTAGAAGAAGTTGTAAAGGTAATAATCACATTTTGTCCCTCTGTATATGAAGTATTATTAAAAGTAGTAGTTAAATAATTAAAAACTATTCCGCTTCCATCGTTATTCATTCCTGGTGTTGGTACTTTTACTTCAAAGGTACCATCTGCTTTTCTTTGAATAGAATGATTGGCAGCATTTGACGTCGCATTTTCATTAATACAAACCGTTAAATTCAAAGCGTTCATTAAAGCCGTTGGCTGAGTTGTAGAAGTATTAGAATAGGCAATAGCATGAACTAAATTGGTAGAAGTAGCTAATGTACCTATAGGAAAATCAGAACCATTAGCTAAATACAAAGCAATAGCGTCTGGTCCATTTTGTAATGTAGTTTCTGGTAAATCCAAAGCTGGAGTTGGAGACACCTGAGAATTTCCAATTAAAAAATTTCCATTTGCATCAGTAGTATAACCATCTAAATCGATAGCATAATAACTTGCAGTACCAGAATAAGGAGATGTACTTCCAGCGTTAAACAATACTACTACATATCCATTTAATGAAAAATTAGGTATATTTGAATGTAATTCTATAAATTCTTTTACATCAGTTGAAGGAGTGTCAGGATCTATTTCGTTAATAACTACTTGAGCGTTAGAAAAAATACTTACAAATAATAAAAAAAATAATTTTATTTTCATAATTTTATTAATTAATAACCAAAATTAGTCTTTTTTTGAATAGTATTGTAAAAAATATAATTTTTTATTGATATTGATGAGACATAAATATGAAATGAAAAAAATAAATTTCTTCTTCCTCTTATTAACTAACTTAATTTTTGCTCAACAAGAGAATATTATTTTTGCTGAAATAGTAAACGAAGGAAAAACAATTCTAGTAAAACAGACTATTAGTTTTAAAAATACAACTCCTAACCATATTTTAGAAATAGATTTAAGTGATTGGAATTATGCTTTAGCTACAAAAAAATCAGCATTAGCAAATAAATTTTCAGATGAATTTAATAGGAGTTTCCATTTATCTACAACAAAAGAACGGGCAAATACTGTAATAGAATCTATAATTGACAATCAGAAAATGAATTTAAACTATTATAGAGATATTGTACAACCCGACATTATTCATCTAAAACTAAATAAACCACTAAAAGCAAATGAAATTGGAAATTACACATTTAATTACACATTAACTCTTCCAAGTGCTCAATTTACACGCTTTGGATGGTATAACAAAGATAAAATTATTTTAAAAAATTGTTTTTTAAATGTGTGTGCTTTTCGAGAAGGAAAGTTTGACAAACAAAGTGAAAACAATCTAGACGATTTAAATACTAATCTTTCAAATTATTCCATCTTTTTATCCACCAAAACTCCCTATTTTATAACATCTGATTTAGAAAATAAAACATTCAGTCAAAACCAAATTCATTTGTCAGGAAATAATAAAAATAACTTCATTATTATTCTTGAAGCCCAAAAATCTTATGAAACTTTTGAAAACAACAATCAAACAATTCAAACTAATTTAAAACCCAATCAAATTCATTCTTACATCAAGAATTTCTTCATAAAAAGAATTTCTTCTTATATTGAAAGTAAAATTGGCTCTAATGAAAAGATAAAGCTAGTAATTTCAGAAGAAGACTATTTACGAGAACCTTTTTATGGTTTAAATGAATTACCTAATTTTATTTCCCCTTTTTCTCCAGATTTTATTTTTGAACTCAAATTTTTAAAAACATATTTAAATACATATTTAGCCACTCTCTTACGAATTGATTTCAGAAAAGACCATTGGATTTTAGAGGGAATTCAACACTATTTCATAAAAAAATATTTGGATGAATTTTACCCAAACATGAAAGCCTTTGGAAAATTAGCCGATTTCAAATTACTCAAAGGCTATAAAATAATTAATATGCCATTTACAGAGCAATTTTTATACAATTATTTATTGATGGCACGAAAAAATTTGGATCAACCCATTGGAATGGAAAAAGACCAATTAATCAAGTTCAATGAAAAAATTGCAGGGAAATTCAAAGCAGGTTTACTTTTAAACTACACCGCTTCATTAATGGGAGAAAAAGTATTTGAATCTAAAATAAAAGACTTCATGACTATCAATAAAGAACAAGAAGAAGTCTCAAGAGAAGATTTTTACAACCTATTCAGCACTAGTAATAATTCAAATTTTTGGTTAAAAAATTTAGTTGAAAAAGATGAAATCATCGATTTAAAAATTAAACATAGTAAGCGAAATAATGACCAAATACAAATAGCAATTACTAGTTCCCTTGAATATCCTATACCTTACACCTATGGTTTATATAAAAATAAAAAATTAGTTGAAATAGTGAAAGATACAATAATTAAAAATAAAAAAATAAAGTTTGATAGACGGAAATATGACTATATAGAATTAAACCCAGCCAACTTATTACCAGAATGGGATAATAGAAATAATTTTAAAAAATTCAATCATAATATATTTGGTAACAAACCTTTAAAATTTACATTTTTTAAGGATATTGAAAACCCTAAATACAATCAAATTTTCTTTGTCCCTACAGCAGAATTTAATTTGTATGATGGTATTTTACTAGGAATGAAATTCAATAATCGTTCTATAATTGATCAACCTATTGGATTTAATATTGTGCCTAATTATTCTACTAAAACAAATACACTAGCAGGGTCAGCCAATTTAACTTATTCAAAAAACTATAAAAATTCAGACTTATATGTTAGTCGGTATGGGGTTGGTTTAACACGATTACACTATTTACCTGATGCTTTTTATACAAAAATAGCGCCTTCAATTTCATTTCATTTCAGAAATCCTGATTTAAGAAAAAATGAAGGTCAAAGTGTTTTATTAAGACAAGTTTATGTTTATCAGGAAAAATCCGCTTTTATAAAAAAACAAAATGAAAACTATTCTGTTTTTAATCTTAGATACAATTATTTCAAGTCTGAACTAATTAATCAATTTTCATATAGTTCTGACATTCAAGTAGCAAACTCGTTTGGTAAAGTTTCTGGAAGTATTGGATTTAGAAAATTATTTGAAAACAATAAATACATCACTTTAAGAGCATTTGGTGGTTTTTTCATGTATAATGATAATAAATCTTCAAATTTTTTCAGCTTTGGAGTTGATCGTCCAACTGATTATTTATTTGATTATCCATTACTTGGTAGAAGCGAGAGTTCTGGTATATATAGCCAACAATATGTAAATGCAGAAGGCGGTTTTAAATCAAAATTTGACCAACGCTTTGCAAATCAATACATTTTTACGATTAATACAAGTTTAAATATCTGGAATTGGATTGGAATTTATGGAGATATTGGCACTTACAAAAGTACTGGTTTACAACCTAAATACAAATTTGATAGTGGCATACATTTAAATTTAGTTCAAGATTATTTTGAATTATTCTTTCCTGTATATTCGTCAAATGGTTTTGAACTTAATGATAAAAATTATGGGGAAAAAATTCGTTTTGTAGTTACTTTAAGTCCAAAAATATTAACCTCACTTTTTACAAGACGCTGGTTTTAATTTCTTAATAAAATCAATTATTTTTATATATAATTTAATATTTTTTTATTTTATTGACATTATTACAATATTACAACATATTTACAACTATTTTTTCATAAAAATGAAATACAACTTAACAACATATAGTCTATTTTTTTAAATTTGTAGCAAAGCATATTGAACATGAACAAAATGGCAAAAACAGCAACATTAACTTTTGAAGATTTTAAAAAAGAAGTATTAAACGATTTTAAAATAGCTACAGTTAGTAGAGAATGTAGTTTACTTGGAAGAAAAGAAGTACTTACAGGGAAAGCTAAATTCGGAATTTTTGGAGATGGAAAAGAAGTGCCCCAATTAGCCCTAGCCAAGGCGTTTCAAAATGGTGATTTCCGTTCAGGATATTATCGCGACCAAACGTTTATGATGGCAATTGGAGCCTTAAACATCGAACAGTTTTTTGCTGGATTGTATGGACATGCAGATATTAATTTTGATCCAATGAGTGCAGGTCGTCAAATGGGTGGGCACTTTGCTACGCATTCATTAGACGAAAACGGGAATTGGAAAAACCTTACGCAACAGAAAAATTCAAGTTCTGACATTTCACCAACAGCTGGACAAATGCCACGATTATTAGGTTTAGCTCAAGCATCTAAAATATATAGAAATGTAAAAGAACTGCCTGAAATAAATAATTTTTCAGTAAATGGAAATGAAATTGCTTGGGGTACTATAGGAAACGCCTCTACTTCAGAAGGCTTATTCTTCGAGACCATTAATGCTGCAGGAGTTTTACAAGTACCTATGGTCATGAGTGTATGGGACGACGAATATGGAATTTCTGTACATGCTAAATACCAAACAACAAAAGAAAATATTTCAGAAATTTTAAAAGGATTTCAACGTGACGAAGAAAATAAAGGTTATGAAATATTTCGTGTTAAAGGTTGGGACTACCCTGCTCTAGTTGAAACATATCAAAAAGCAGCTGAAATAGCGAGAAAAGAACATGTCCCTGTTTTGGTTCATGTACAAGAGTTAACGCAACCACAGGGCCACTCAACTTCTGGTTCACATGAACGTTATAAAAATGCAGAGCGTTTAGCATGGGAAACAACATTTGACTGTATCGTTCAGATGAAAAAATGGATGATTGAAAATAGCATTGCTACAGTTGAAGAAATTGAAGATATTGAAAAAGCTTCTAAAAAAGAAGTGTTAGAAGGTAAGAAAACAGCTTGGAATACCTACTTAACTGCTATTAAAACTGAAGTTGCTGAAGCTGTACAAATTCTAAACAATGTAGCACAACATTCTGAAAACAAAGTTTTTATAGAGAAATATAGTACTGATTTGGCAGCTATCAAAGAACCTATTCGAAAAGATATTTTAGTTGCTGCGCGTAAAGTTCTTCGAATGTTATCTGGCAATGATAGAATTACATTAGCACAATGGATTACTTCATACTCTGAAAAAATTCAACCTAAATACAGTTCACATTTATTCTCTGAATCTGCTAGAAACGCTATTACAAATCAAGAAATATTGCCTACTTATGACGAAACCACTGAAGAAGTAGATGCACGATTAATACTTAGAGACAACTTTGATGCTATATTTTCTAAATACCCAGAAACATTAATTTTTGGTGAAGATTCAGGTACCATTGGTGATGTAAATCAAGGATTAGAAGGTATGCAAGAGAAATATGGCGAATTCCGTGTTTCTGATGCTGGTATTCGTGAAGCTACTATTCTTGGTCAAGGTATTGGAATGGCAATGCGAGGCTTAAGACCAATAGCTGAAATTCAATACTTGGATTATTTATTGTATGCTATTCAAATCATGAGCGACGATTTAGCAACTCTGCAATACCGAACACACGGCCGCCAAAAAGCTCCTTTAATTATTCGTACACGAGGACACCGCTTAGAAGGTATTTGGCATTCAGGATCACCTATGGGAATGATAATCAATGCTATCAGAGGAATACATGTATTGGTTCCCCGAAATATGACTAAAGCTGCTGGTTTTTACAATACATTATTAGAATCAGACGAACCTGCTTT
>CAYNNB010000031.1:0-27152 GCA_964398425.1 uncultured Flavobacterium sp. | reverse complement strand
CCACGACCTGCTGATTACAAATCAGCTGCTCTAGCCAGCTGAGCTACACCGGCAACTATAAAAAAAGCCCGCTATTTCTAACGGACTGCAAATGTATGGATTTTATTTATTAATCAAAACTTTTTTAAATATTTTTTTCAATTAACTGTGCGCTCTTACTTTTTCTTTACGTTTTACCAACAGTCGCTCTAATGAATCCGCAGCCAAATCCGCCGCTTCTTCAAAAGACTTACTGGTTTTTTTAACTACAAACTCATCACCCGGCACATTAATCTTTAATTCAACCGTTTTATTCTCTTTTTCACTTGTATTTTCAACTTTTAAAAAAGCATCTGAAGTCACAACCTTATCGTAGAATTTCTCCAGTTTTGTTAGTCGCTCCTCAATAAAACTTACTAATTTTTTGTCAACATTAAAATTAACCGCATGAACATTAACTTTCATAATTTTTTAGGTTTTAAAAATTAAACAAACACTACTTACCTCTTGGATGCGCCTCTTTATAAATCTTCTTCAATTCAGAAAGACTACTATGAGTGTAAATCTGAGTAGAGGACAAACTAGCATGACCAAGTAGTTCTTTAACAGAATTTAAATCAGCCCCATTATTCAACAAATGAGTTGCAAATGTATGTCTTAAAACATGAGGGCTTTTTTTTACCTTTTCTGATACACTACTAAAGTAATCATTTATCAACCGATAAACAAATGTTTCACTTACTTTATTTCCTTTTTTTGATAAAATTAACAAATCTACTGCACTGTTATTTCCAAACTCCTCTCTTTTAATTAAATACATTTTCAACAAATCTATAGTTGATTGCAATAAGGGAATTATTCGTTCTTTATTTCTTTTACCTAATACTTTTATAGTATTTGAATAAAGATCCACTGCATTTAATTTTAGATTTATTAACTCCGCTCGACGCATTCCTGTTGAATAAAATAACTCAATCACCAACCTATTTCGCAAAGATTCAAAATCATCATCTAAAAAATACACTTCAAATAATTGACGAACTTCAATTTCAGAAAAAGGAATTTGGATTTTCTTACTAATTTTTAGAGACTTGTGCTTTAAAAAAGGATTGTTTGTAATTTGCTTAGTTCTCAGCAAATACTTGAAAAACGATTTCAAAGAAGCTAATTTTCGATTTATAGAAATAGCACTCAAACCATCATTAGACAATTTAACAATCCAAGATCTGACCAAATGATAAGTTATTTCATGAGGCGAAACTTGTTGATGTTCCGACTCTAAAAAAAAAATAAACTCACGAACATCATGTAAATAAGCCGTAATGGTATGCAAGGAAAAATTTTTCTCTTTTAACAAATACTCGCTATATGAATCGAAAAGATGTTCCATAAAAAAACCGTTAAAGACAAATTTACAAAATGTACTTTAACGGTTTATAATTTTATTCAAAATAATACTATCCTTCGAATGAATCTCTTAATTTTTGGATATACTGTGCTTTTTGAATTTCAGCTCTTCTTGTAACTGACGGTTTAGTGAATGCTTGACGTGCTCTTAACTGACGAACAGTTCCAGTTTTGTCAAATTTTCTTTTATAGCGCTTTAATGCTCTATCGATATTTTCTCCGTCTTTAATTGGTATAATTAACATAATCTAGACACCTCCTCTCTTTTACGGGTGCAAAAGTATAAATTATTTTTTAATATCAAAGTTTATTTATCAAAAACAAATTAAAAACACCCTATTAATTTAAGAAAAACTCAGTTGTTTCTGCTGAAGTTCCATTAAAACTTATACTTGGCGGACCAAAGGTTTGTGAAACAGTTTTAGTATGAAAAAAGTGAAGGATAAACTTCATAAGTTTCTGAAAAAAAGTCTTCCTCTAATACATGATTTGAAAAATTAGGTATGTTGGCTATAATACTTAAACTAAAAGAAGCTACACATATAATTCCTCTGTTTTTCTACTGAGTGGATTATCAAACAAAAGATTCTCATTTTTCATAACATTAGAATAGTTAAATATTATTTTCAAATGATTTGCAAGAACCAAATAAAACAATTAGAATTAAAAAATACATTTTCTCATTATAATTTAAATTAAATTTTTAAACTTAATGAGAAAATGCAAGAAATATTATATATAAAATCTAAACTGCTGGCTTATAATCTTTATTATCAATAATCATTTTTGACAATATCTCTTTTAAAATCTCCGAAGTTCCACCTCCAATAGGACCTAAGCGACTATCACGCAATAAACGAGCTAATGGATATTCTTCCATATAACCATACCCTCCTAACATTTGTAAACAATCATAAATTGCTTGATCTGCAACTTTGGTCGACTTTAATTTAGCCATTGTAGCTTCTTTTACTACATACTCTCCTTTATCTAATCTAGCAACTGTTAAATAATTAAACAATTTAATATGCTCAACCTCAGTTGCATGCTCAACCATTGTATGTCTTAACGCTTGAAATTTATTAATTTGAGAACCAAAAGCCTCACGGTGAGACATGTATTCTAGCGTATAATCAATAGCATATTCTGCTCTTGAATGGGCATTAACAGCCATAATTAAACGTTCCAATGCAAAATGTTGCATGATATAATAAAATCCTTTTTCCTCTTCACCCATTAAATTTTCAACTGGAATAGCCACATTGTCAAATGAAATTTCCGCAGTATCAGATGCTCTCCAACCCAACTTATCTAATTTAGTTGCATTAATCCCAGGTGTTGATTTATCTACCAAAAAAATACTTATACCTTTACTACCAACTTCTGGATTAGTTTTAGCTGCTACAACATAATAATCAGCATAAACTCCATTAGTAATAAATGTTTTAGAACCATTAATAATATATTGGTTATCTTTTTTTACAGCAGTAGTTCTCATACCAGCAACATCACTACCACCGAAAGGTTCTGTAATACATAATGCCCCAATCTTCTCACCTGCTATACTTGGTACTAAATAATCTTGTTTAATTCTTTCATCACCCTCAGCATTTAAATGTGTCATAGCTAAATAAGCATGCGCCCACATAGCAGCAGCAAAACCAGAAGATTTAATCTTTTGAAGTTCTTCAAGAAAAACTACGGTATAAAACAAATCTAAGTTCATTCCGCCATAAGCTTCAGGATAGTTAATCCCAAAAAAGCCCATCTCACCAAATTTCTTCCAAATAAATCGTTCTATAGTTCCTGATTTTTCCCATTTCTCAATATGAGGAACGACCTCTTTATGCAAAAAATCGCGTAAACTTTTTCTAAATAATTCGTGTTCTTCTGTAAAAAACATTGTGTTCATATCGTTAGCCTTTTGGTTATTTTTTTAAAATTCCAAATATAAGGCTATTATTTTTAATTTTTCAACAGGAAATAGCTTAACATTTGTTAAATCATCAATTTTTCTAAAATCTCCATTCATGGAACGATAAGTTACAATGTTTTTTGCAATAGCATAATTGAAGTAAGGAAATTGAGTCAATTCTTTTGTAGTACTATCGTTAATTTTAATCTTTTTTAAACCAATATTTGACTGAACAGCAAACTTTTTATTCAAATCTAAAATTGCTTCTGGAGACATTCCCCATATGTAGGACAATTGCTCCATTGAGGCATACCCGCCTAATTTTTCTCTTTCAGCAATGATTTTCAAAGCTGTTTTTTCTCCTATCATATATACCGATTCCAATTCTTCTTTAGAAGCGGTATTAATATCTTTCACAATAATTCTTGATGGATTCGTTTTAAACTTAGCACTATAATCGACGAATTTATTTTTTTTCTTTTGAGTAACCCAATCGGGAAATTTAAAATAGGGAGAATATTGTTTCATCCATTCATTTGAAACACCTGTCAAATTTTGAAACTCCTCAGCTGAATTGACATATTTATTTTGCTTTCTAAATTGATGTAATTTATCAATCTGGGCTAAAGTCATTCCATATTTATAACCTTTGTAATCAGTTATAAAATTTGGATTAAATGGGTAAATTTTATTACCATCCTCAATTTGACTTGCGACTAAACTATCTATTTCGTTTTGACTTGCAATCCAAGCTGCCTCTTCTTTAGAAATTGGCAATACTTCGACCTCCTTATTTTTATGCCAATAAATTAAAATTTGAATCCCAATTATCAAACTAATTAGAATAAATAAACCTAAATGATGTCCTTTAGAAAATCTAAATATCCAATTCCACTTTGAAAACATACTTTTCCCAATATTTAAATGACAATTACAAATCAAATACCGAACTACGTTTCGTGTAAATCATATCTTTTAATCTTAGAATAAATGCCAATGTTAAGTAGAGTCCAAAACCCAAACCTACAGTAATAAAAGAAATATAAACAAAAAATAAACGCACTTGGGTGGCTCGCATTCCTAACCTATCTGCCAATCGAGAAGCTACATAAAAACCATGCTTTTCAAAAAAATGTAATAAACTGTACATAAAATATTAATTTATTAATTTTGCTAAATATACTTATTTTTTTACTATTTGCAAACCAATTACACAAGATAGACACCTATTTTTATTACAAAACTCATTTTTTAATTGAAGTAATGCTTGAGAGTCAAAACAAGAATCAATTTCTATATTGAAGTTTTTAAAATGATTAATTATTGTGTTTGACTCAGCAGGAATACCTCTTAAGTTATCCAATAAATATTCAAAATCTTGTTTTCCTAGATATCTCTCATAAGCGAATTTTATAGGGATAATTGTGTTTATTAGAATAAGATCAATAAAAGCATTTGAAATTTTTTTATTTTTTTTTACACTAGGTTTGCAAAAGTTGTAATGTGTAATCCAAAAATCATGTGTTGATACTTTTAAAATATGCTTAATAGTTTCAATGCTTTTTGCTTGTATAATAAGATCAAACAAATTAGGATATTGGACTAAAAGTTGAGCCAACTGTGCCAATCTAATTGTTGGAAAATTATCTGGGCGATGCTTAAAAAATGCAACTTCTAAACCAGAACATTCAGATAACTGGTACTTTACTTTGAAATAATTCCATTTAAATTTTAATTCTTTAAAATATTCTTCTTCACAATTTGATTGTAATAAATTTAACATACCAAAAAACAGAGCTTCAATCTGAGAAATATCGGAACGCTCTTTCCTAACCACATGATAAGTTAGTTGTTTAGCCATTTCATAGAAAACAGCCCCATTAGTATTTAAACCAAAACCTTTTGCTAAATTTTCAAAGAAAACTTGATCCCAATTATTTGCCGTTTGCGATAGTCTAAACTCTATTTCTGTTGCTTTTCTTACCAAACGCTCTAGAACAAGTTCTTCCTTCCATTTTGAAAATATAAAGGGTTCAATAGTTCCAATGCTGTTTTCACAATTAATCCATGTTTTCTTTCTTAACAAATTAGCATAATTTTGAATCAGAGTTTCATCTACTATATTTTTTAGTTCCAAAGTATGTATTTCAGAATTATCTTTCCTAAAAATTGGAGTATCATATTCCCAAACTACATGTAGAATAATTGTTTCATAAGCTTTGTCTTTTTCATGTTGATGCAAATACCAATCAGAAGATTTCACATGAATCTCAATATTTCCTGCCCAAATTTGATTTCCAATTTTTATCTTGGCATTAAAAATATCTGGACCTGATAATTGTAAATATTGTCCATAATCTAGAATTTCTAAATACTCTCCCGAAGTTGTTTGGAGATTTAAAAAAGGTAATTTACGATTTACCCACACATAATGCAAAAAATTTTCATTCATGGCTCATAATATTTATTTTGGCTTATATAATTGCAAAAATAAAAAAAAGTTGGCAATCTATTGAGAACCAACTTTTTTTATTACTTCCTTCTACTATTAATTTATAGAGCTGATAATATCGTGTTTAGTGATAATATGGTATTTTCCGTTTTCTAATTCTACTAAAACAGCTTGATTATCTTTACTAATTAATTTTGAAACTTCATCAATTGGCGTATTTGCTTTAACAATTGGAAAGGGCTTACCCATAACTTCTTTAATTGGTAAATCAGCTATCTCCTTATTTTCAAAATAACTTCTAAACAAATCAGATTCATCAACACTACCAACAAAGCCAGTAGTATCTATAACAGGAATTTGAGAAATTTTATATCTCTTCAATCGTTCAATAGCATGAGAAACTAATTCTTCTGTTCTTACAATAACTAGAGGTTTTTCTTTATGGTCTTTGATTAAATCGACTGCTTTAGTAATTTCTTCTTCAAGAAAACCACGTTCTCTCATCCAATCATCATTGAACATTTTACCCACATATCTACTTCCTGAATCATGAAATAGAACTACTACTACATCTTCAGGTCCAAAATGCTCTTTTAATTGTAGGACTCCCTTAATAGCTGCTCCAGCAGAATTACCTACAAAAATACCTTCCTCTAAAGCTAATCTTCTTGTGAAAACAGCAGCGTCTTTATCTGTAACTTTTGTAAAGCCATCTATTAATGAAAAATCTACATTTTTAGGCAAAATATCTTCTCCAATACCTTCTGTGATATAAGAATAAATTTCATTTTCATCAAAAACACCTGTCTCATGGTACTTTTTAAATACCGACCCGTAAGTATCTATTCCCCAACATTTAACATTAGGATTTTTCTCTTTTAAGTATTTTGCTACTCCAGAAATAGTCCCCCCTGTTCCTACACCAACAACAAAATGTGTAATTTTACCGTCTGTTTGTTCCCAAATTTCAGGCCCTGTTTGCTCATAATGAGCAATAGCATTACTAGGATTATCATACTGATTTACATACCATGCATTTGGAGTTTCTTCAGCCAATCTTTTTGAAACTGAATAATAAGAACGTGGATCTGTAGGTTCTACATCTGTAGGACAAACGACAACTTTAGCACCGACAGCTCTTAGAATATCCATTTTTTCTTTTGATTGCTTATCTGAGATTACACAAATCAACTTATATCCTTTTACAATAGCTGCCAAAGCTAAGCCCATACCTGTGTTTCCTGAAGTACCTTCTATAATTGTTCCTCCTGGTTTCAAACGACCGTCTGCTTCAGCGTCTTCAATCATCTTCACAGCCATTCTATCTTTAACAGAGTTTCCAGGATTAAAAGTTTCAACCTTAGCTAAAACTAAACAATCTAAATCTTTGGTAATATTATTTAACTTAACTAGTGGCGTATTCCCAATAGTTTCAAGGATATTTTTTGCGTATTTCATTCTTGATTATTTTTGAATGTATTAAGATATATTTTAAAAAAGCAAAGGTAAACCGAAAATTTTAGGTTTGATAATTCTATTTGAAGAAATTCCATTCTAATCCAAATCTAACTTTAAAATCTCGATAAGGATAATTTGGTGTATTATAGTAATTTCTATCTCCAAATAACGCATTAAAATGCTCTGCCTTTAGATATATTCGAACTTGACGAACACGAGCATTTACAAAAAAATCTAACATTGGAAAACCACCTATTTTAGTTTGTCTTTGTACAAAAAAATCTCCTAAAATAGGGTTATAGTCATCAGCATAATATTTAGAAAAATAATTTAAAGTGACACCTGTTTGAATCAACATAGCTTTTCTAAAAACATGATCCGTGTAATAAAGGGTATTTCTAGTTATCAAACTAGGTACATTAACTACTTTATCATCTTGTTTTACATCTTGGTATTTAATCCTATTATCTAAACCAAATTTTCTGAACTTAAATTCTTTACTTATTTCGACATTATAGTATTGAATAGATTTAGCATATTGTTTAGGTGAAACATATAACGTATCAATCTTTTCGTAGTCATTGTAAAAATATAATTTATCATTATATAAACTATACTGAGCCGATAAATTCAACCATTTTGTTGTAGCTAAGACTTTTAAACTTGACTCTTTTTCATTTTTAAAATT
The DNA here is from genome assembly GCA_964398425.1 of uncultured Flavobacterium sp. Lineage (GTDB taxonomy): Bacteria > Bacteroidota > Bacteroidia > Flavobacteriales > Flavobacteriaceae > Flavobacterium. The sequence goes on along the minus strand of CAYNNB010000031.1, from coordinate 19,253 downwards.
ATTACTCCAATTATATTTATCATAAGAACTCTGTGAAAACAAGTAAATATTATCAGGAAGTTTACTATTCTGTTGTGCTTTAATTTCAATAGAATTAAATACATTCCAATTGTACTTTGCAGTAGCTTCAAAATTAGAAGTCTTACGATCAGAGATAGCATTTTGAGCTAAAATATTAAATTTCCATTTAGAATGAAAAAAATCATAATGAGCACCAACTGTATTCACTCTATTATGCAAATTACTTGGTAGATTAAGAGCAATAGCAGTAATAGAATTAATAACATAAAATTGATTATAAACATAATTATCAATAAAGAAATTAAGTTCTCCAAGCTTATTTGTTAAAAAGCTTACTCCAATTTTATTATAAAAAACATCAAACCTAGTTTTGTTATTTATTGTACCGCCATTATCAGGAGTTCCTAATCTTGAAGAAGGAGTAGACTGTAAAAATTCATAAAACTTATTTTCATAGAAAGCTTGATGATTAAATACTAATGAATTACTTTCTTTAAATTTATAATTATGATCAATAAAAAAACGATTTCCTTTTAGTTTAGAAGATGCATCATCAAAATATACATCTAAACGTTCTCTTTGTTTGAAAGAAGGATCATTATTTTCAAACTGAGAAATATCTTTAATCCCCCCAGATTCTTGATTTAAAATATCTTGACCAACAAAATGTGCATTAAGAAAATACTTTTTATTAGGAGAAAAATAACTTGTCATAAATCTAAAATGTCCAGAACTCGTCAAACTATTAAAATAGTCCCCTACTGAACGAATACCTTTATAAGCCACAGTGAAATTTAAATTACGTTGGGTATTCAAAGATAACAAAGCGTCTAAACTTTGACCTTGACGCATGACAGTTTTAAAGTAAATATCAGTTAAAGGAGTAGGCACAGAATAATAAGAAATTTCATCAATATCTAAATAAGCAACCTGTTTAGCATTAAATCCAAACTGTGGGAAAATAAATGTTTTCTTTTTAGAAAAATCTAATTGTGTATATAAAAAACCTTCATTAGCAAATGGAAGTAACCCAAAATTATCTTTCCTGAGGTAGTTATATTTATATTCGTCAGCTATAGTTAATGAAGTATCAACAACTATAGTATCTTTTTTCAAATTATAAATTTTATAAAGACTAATATCAGCCTTTACTGATTTAACTAAAGAAGTATCTTTTTCTTGAGAAAAAAGAGAAATAGAAAACAAGAATAAAAAGAAGTAAAAAATTCTCATAAATAAATTTTATGAGACAAAGGTAATGAGAAAAGATAAAATAAAAAAACCCCGACAAGGTCGGGGTTTGATATATTAGTTACCTAAAGCAGGATCACCTAACATCCAGAAAGGATGAGAAGGATCTGTAGTAGCAAATACTTGTGACTGTGTAATCATTGGAACATTTTGCGTGTTAGCAATATACTCAGTTAAAGGATAAACTAATCTTCTAGGCTTTCTAGTTTGAGAAGCAGATGTTGCTAATGGAGTTAAAGGATAACCCGTTCTGTTATACTCAATGAATGATTCCATACCATGAACACCCATTAAAGCAATCCATTTTTGGTACATGATTGCATGTAATTTATCAGCATCACTACCTGTCCATCCAAATTTAACCTTTGTATTGATAGCAGTAATATAAGACGTAGATGCAACAGAATGGAAAGCACATGAAGCAGCAATACCATTTTGGAAGTGACCTTGAGCATTAGAGAATAAAGCAGGCCATCTTAAGGAAGCTTCAGCTTGTAAAAACTCAGCCTCAGCTAATAACATTACATAACCATCATTAACAGCAAAATCAAGAAGAGAAGTAGGGGTAGTTTGGTTATATGGATTATAAAGACCTAAACCAATTCTTCCAGGAATACCAGCGGCTTGACCTGGAGGATACATATCGACTACAGTTGAACCTTGAGTTACTCCTCTGAATACAGACTGACTAGCCCCATTTCTAAAAATTCTTAATCTACGTGGGTCGTTAACGTTTGGATAGTTAACACCAGAACCAGCAATGATCTCTGTAGATGGAGCAGCAGTAGGATAAGCAGCATATGTAGATAATGCTTTGTAATAATGCGCTGTAGGAGCAATAAACGAATAGTTTTGAGTAGCAGTACCAGCAGCTGAAGCTAAGAAATTTAAGAAAAATGGATTAGTTTGAGCGTCATTATTTAAACTGTAGCCTGGATTAATAGACACATCAGAAGTAATGAAAGTACCACCATATACATTCACTAAATCATTAGCACGTTGATCTCTGTAGGCAGCAACAGCACCAGTAGAATTAGACATTCTAATTAAGTATCTTAGTTCGATAGTATTAGCAAAATTAAACCAATCTTGCATGTTTCCAGCCAACATAACATCATACTGAGAAATATCATCAGCTGTAGTAGAATTTAAAATAATGTCTCTAGCATCATCTAATTCATTAAGTAATTGACGATAAACAAATTGATCATCATTATAAGCTGGTGTAATATTATCTACTCCTTTAAACGCTTCAGTGTAAGGAATATCTCCATACAAATCAACTAAATATTGCATATAATGTGCCTTCATAATCTTAGCAACAGCAACAAAATAATCATTTTGACCATTAGGATTTGGTGCTTCAATTATTTTTTGAAAATTATTTACATTTAAGTAAAGACCCTCAAAAATACCAGTATAAAAAGAGTTATCTACTAGTAATTGGTACTCACGAGCCCAACCTCCAGTATATTGCTGAACATTGGCACCCCATGAATTCATAAATACGTTACCTAATTGATTCATGGTAACATTTTGAACAGCATAAGTACTAACTTGCGCTGCTGGTAATAGTTTTTCTGGACCAATATCGCTGAAAGGCAATCTACTTGGATTTTGATTTACATCTAAGTAATTATCACAAGCAAACAAACCTAAAAACAAAACTGGAAATAAAAATTTTATTTTTCTCATAACCTTATTTTTTTTAGAATGTTACATTTAAACTAGCCCCAATAGTTCTAGTTGTTGGATATTGACCAACATTAGAAATACCTTGAGCATTGGCAGAAGAATTTGAAGCCTCAGGATCTGTATATCCATTGTTTTTCAAACCATTTCCACCATTCAAGAAGAATACAAATGGATTTCTTGCATTAACACCGAACTTAAATTCTTTAATACCTGTATTCTTTAACATCTTAGCAGGTAATGAATAACTTAAAGATAACTCTCTAATTTTTATCGCCGTAGCATCAACAATAGAAGTTTCTCCAATTCTATTATGTTGGTAACCGAAATAATCAGCAACCCCTGGGTAACCACCACCTAAGTTAGAATTAACTGGAGTAGAGTTAGTTACATAAGTATTCGTAGCAGTATCAAATTTCACTGAACCTGGAACTATATAACCATCATATCTGTTTTGATCAGCTGACTCTTCTACATAACCTGGAAACATCATTTGTTGGTAAGTTTCAGACCAAATACTGTGACCTGTTCTAAAATCAGCAACAGCAACTAAAGAGAAACCTTTGTAAGAGAAAGTGTTACTTAAATTGATAATATAATCTGGATTAACTTTACCTAACTTTTGGTAAGAAGTTGTTCTTAATGGATTACCATTTGCATCAACTATAATGTTACCATTAGGATCTCTTTGGAAAGCAATACCCTTTAGTAGAGGAAACTCCTCACCTTCTTCAGCAAATACACCAATACCTAAACCATTGTATTGTTGTAATGCAACTTGTTGAATTCCATTAGATAATTTTTTAACCACAGACTTATAAGTTGTGAAACCAGTTCTAATATTCCAATTGAAACCGTTTGCACTTTTAAAAGGCACCAAACCTAAATCAATTTCTAAACCTTTTGTTTGCAAATGACCTGTATTATCTAACATAGAAGTACCACCAATAGCAGTTGATGAAGTAGCACGGGTTATCATGTTGTTATTGTCTTGGATATAGAAAGATCCATCTAATGTAACTCTATCTTTAAACAATCCTAAATTAAAACCAATTTCTTTATTAGTGATAAACTCAGGTTTAATATTACTATTAGTCAAAGATCTATTAAATTGATAACCTACAATATCGCCAAAAGGGAATCCAGATGCAACAACACCTGTCAAATTTGTAGCGTAAGGAGCAACCGATGAAGAGTTACCTACTCTTGTCCAGCTAGCAGAAACTTTTAAATAATTCAACACATCACTTTTAATTGATTCAAAAGCTTTAGTAGGAATAAAAGAAACCCCAGCACTAGGATAAAAGAAACCTTTGTTGATCACAGATGCTTGTTCAAATCTACCAGTTAAGTTTAAGAATAAATAATCTTTATACGACAAATCTGCATTAGCAAATGTAGCATATGATCTTCTTAAAGATTCAGTATTAGTCAATGATGCAGGATTAGCAGGATTTAAGATATTAGTAATGTGAAAGAAACCAGATTTATCTAAACCTGTACCACCTTGTTGCATAATTCTTGTGTATCTGTCTTGAATATTAACCCCTGTATTTAATTTAGCATTAATATCAGATGTTAAATCATAATCAAAATTAACTAAGAAGTCAGAATAAATATTTCTACTGAATTGATTAGTTATATAATAAGAACCTGCATTAAATCCTGTATTTCCTGACAGAGTTGCATAGTCAGGAGTACTTCCAAATGCATTATCAATATAAGGAGCAAAATCATAAGTATAGCCATTGATGTCATACTTATCAGATTTAGATTCTGAAACTAATGATTGTGTTCTTACATTTGAATTTGATGTTAAGGAAATGTTTTTATTTAACTGATAATTTAAAATAATATTCCCAACAAATAAGTTTGATTTTTCATCAATTCTATTCTGTTCTGATAGCAACCATGGGTTTTTAGCATATACAGTCCAATGGTGTTCATGACCTGCATTTCTAAACTGATTAATATCAACATTGGTTGGCGTCTGTAATAAATCATCTAACAAACTACTATCAGTTTGTGAAGTAATTTGACTGATATAATTAACTGTACCATCAATAGATAACTTGTTTATTTTCTTACCAGCTTTGAACATGAAACTATTTTTCTTCAAAGCATCATTTTCAACAACGAAATCAGTTGTTTGTCTGTTATAACTAAAAGTAGTATAACCATTTTCGTCACCTGCATTTAATGTAATTCCATTTTGTAAAACTACACCTGTTGTATAGAAATCTTTAATATTATCATATCCTTTAGAATTCCAAGTAGTTGTTAAAAACTGACCATTAGCTTGCGGTAAACCAACTGGAACTACAGTATTAGCCCAATTAGGATCAGAGAAAGAAGGTCCCCATGCTCCATTTTCATAAGGCACGAATTGATCTTGACCATTTCTTGGATCTGATGCATTTGGGAATAAGAAATCATACCCATAAGCCCAACCTTGACCGTACTTAGTTTGTCTCTTTGGCAAGAATGAAATATTTTGGAAATCAATAGATGTATTGTAAGAAACTTCTAATTTACCTTTTGACGTTCCTTTTTTAGTAGTAACAATAATTACCCCATTAGAACCATTCTCACCATATAATGCAGCACCTTGTTGACCTTTGATAACGTTAACACTTTCAACCATCTCAGGCGGCAACTGATTTAACACGTTTAATGATGAAATAGCATTATCAATTACAACCAAAGCTTCGTTGTTACCAGTAATCGATCTGTTACCTCTTAACACAACTTTTGTAGAAGCATTTACTCCATTAGAAGTAGTATTAATTTGTAAACCAGATACCTTACCAGTCAAAGACTGAACAATGTTAGGGTTTGAAGCCTGCATTAGTTCCTTCACTTTAACCACTTGGTTTGAAGAAGTAATTGCATCTTGTCTCTTTTTGATACCTAATGAAGTAACAACAACTTCAACGATTTCCTTGTCAGCACTTGCAAGGGTAAAATTAATTACATTAGACGCACCTACTGTTGCAGATTGGTCTTTTTTGTTTAAGAAAGTAACAACTAAAACATCTCCTTCTTTTGCTTTAATTGAATACTTACCCGCATCATCTGAAGTAGTACCCTGATTAGTTCCTTTAATCTTGATACTAGCACCTGGTAATGCGACACCGTCACTGATCACAGTACCGGTAACAGTTTTCTGTTGCGCGAAAGAAAACTGCATTGTAAACGCTACTAATAGCGTAAAAATCCATTTGAACTTCGATCTCATATTAAATTTATTTGAGTTAGTTATTTCGCAAACTTCTTAATAATTTCTTAAATAAACAAATAATACTTCGGAATATTACCAATTTATTTATGTTAAAATTTTCAGGCAAAAGTTTTTGTTCACGCAATTAACTTGACTTTAGATGCGAAAAATTGTTAAAGGTTGCGTCAGAAAATTATATTTTTGTCAAAAAAAAGGATGTTAAATAAAAGTTACAGTAATTTAATTTACGAGTGCGGAACAGATGAAGCAGGAAGAGGATGTTTAGCTGGTCCTGTAACGGCTGCGGCAGTAATTCTTCCTGAAGATTTTGAGTTAGCACTTTTGAATGATTCTAAAAAATTAACTGAAAAGATTCGGTTTCAACTTAGACCAATCATTGAAGAATATGCTATTTCCCATAGTTATACACATATTCACAACGAAGAAATTGATGAAATCAACATTCTTAATGCATCTATGAAAGGTATGCATGAGAGTATTTTAAAACTTCGCACACAACCTTCTTTTATTATTGTAGATGGGAATAGAGCTTTAAATGCAAAATTAGGTCTAAAAAACACTCTTGGCAAAAGATTTACATCAGATGAAATTGAATTATTGAAAAACATCCCAAATCAAAGTATAATAAAAGGTGATGGAAAATTTCTCAGTATTGCAGCCGCGTCAGTTTTAGCTAAAACATATAGAGATGAATTTATGGATAAGATTCATGAAGAGTATCCTATGTATAATTGGAAAAAAAACAAAGGCTATCCAACCAAAGATCATCGAGCAGCTATTGCCAAATATGGCGCATGTAAATATCATCGGAAGAGTTTTAGATTACTACCGGAACAATTATGTTTGGATTTTAAATAGTAAGTAGTACTTTTTAACCTAAGGAGTGACTATCCTTTTTCATGCTTTTTTCATACACTATCTATGCTTTAAAGTGGGCTTTGACCCGTCCTATGACCCGTCCTAAAATAACTATACAGATTAATAAATAAATCCTATTATATTTATTTTAATAAAAACGATATTATTATCCTGAGTAGTTTTAGCAGAATAAATGAAGCTTAGCAAACATCTTAACTATTGTAATTAATAATATTAGCAAGGAAAAGCGTTTGAAAATGTTTTAGAATTTTTTGTTTCACCTCTTCTTCATTGACTTTTTTATTTAGTTCTACGTGCATAGATGTAACTGCTTTTCCTTTTATCCCACAAGGGATAATATTATCAAAGTAACCTAAATCAGCATTTACATTTAAGGCGAAACCGTGCATTGTTACCCATCTTGAAGCTCTCACCCCCATAGCACATATCTTTCTAGCGAAAGGGGTTCCTACATCGAACCACACACCTGTTTCACCAGCACTTCGTTCTGTTTTCAAACCGTATTCAGCTAAGGTTAAAATAATAGCTTCTTCTAACAATCTTAAATATTTGTGAATATCTGTGAAAAAATTTTCTAAATCTAGTATGGGATAACCGACTATTTGTCCTGGACCGTGATATGTTATATCACCACCTCTATTTATTTTATAGAAGGTAGCTCCTTTTTCCTCCAATTGTTTTTCAGAGAGTAATAAATTTGAAAAATCGCCACTTTTACCCAAGGTATATACATGGGGATGTTCTACATATAAAAAATAATTATCTGTTTCAATTGTTGGATTTTCTCTTTTTGCTATTTTTTGTTGTACAATCTGTGCAAAAAGTTCTTCTTGATAATCCCAAGTCTCTTTGTAATCTTTACTCCCTAAGTCTTGAAATTTTATTTTTTTATTCATCTTGTTTCTTATTCTGTTTTTTGTGTTACAAAGATACAAAAGTTCTATCATAGCCCTGATTGAAATGTAAATCCTTTTGCTTTTCCATCAAAAAATAGAGCTACAAAAGATTGTAATGAAAAGCAGGAGATTTTTCTACCAAAAAATAAATTAGTGCTTCATCAAAATAAAGTGAGCTAATAAATTTACATTTCTAATTTTATGAATAATACAAAAGATAGTTGAACAATTTCATTATAACTTTTAAAACTTAATACTTTCAAACTTTTATTGGATTGCTTATCTTTGCAGGCTTAAATAGAAAAATTATGCAATTGTCAGAACAAGAAATCATTAGAAGAGAAAAGCTTTCTGCTTTACGCCAATTGGGCATCAACCCGTATCCTGCAAATTTGTATCCTGTATCACACACTTCCAAACAAGTAAAGGAACAATTTGAAGATGGCAAGAAAGTTATTGTAGCTGGACGTCTTATGAGTGTTCGCGACCAAGGAAAAGCTGCATTTGCTGAGTTACAAGACAGTGAAGGTAGAGTTCAATTGTATTTTAATCGTGATATAATTTGCCCAGATGAGGATAAAACTCATTACAACCAAGTTTTTAGAAAATTAACTGATTTAGGAGACTTTATTGGAGTTGAAGGCAAATTGTTTCACACGAAAGTCGGTGCTCAATGTATAGAAGTTGAAAAATTTACTTTTCTAAGTAAAACACTTCGCCCCCTACCGCTACCTAAAACAGATGCAGAAGGGAAAACATATGACGAATTTGTAGATCCTGAATTACGTTATCGCATGCGCTATGTTGATTTAGTTGTAAATCCGCAAGTAAAAGAGGTTTTCATGAAACGAACCAAGCTTTTTACTGCCATGCGTACTTTTTTCAATAACGCAGGTTACATGGAAGTAGAGACACCAGTTCTACAATCCATTCCTGGAGGTGCAGCTGCCAGACCTTTTATCACCCATCATAACAGTTTAGACATTCCACTTTATATGCGAATTGCTAATGAATTGTATTTAAAAAGATTAATTGTAGGTGGTTTTGATGGAGTATATGAGTTTTCAAAAAATTTCCGTAATGAAGGAATGGACAGAACTCATAATCCAGAGTTTACAGCAATGGAGATTTATGTTGCATACAAAGACTATAATTGGATGATGGAATTCACCGAAAATTTATTAGAATTCTGTGCTACTCAAGTTAACGGAACAACTGAAGCGACTTTTGGAGAACACAAAGTAAACTTTAAAGCGCCTTATGCTCGTGTTACTATGACCGATGCCATTAAACAATTTACAGGCTTTGATATCACTGGAAAATCGGAAGATGAATTGCGTGAAGCTGCAAAATCAATGGGAATTGAGGTTAATGAAACCATGGGGAAAGGTAAAATTATTGATGAAATTTTTGGTGAAAAATGTGAAGGTAATTTTATTCAACCTACTTTCATTACTGACTATCCAAAAGAAATGTCACCTCTTTGTAAATCTCACAGAGATAACCCTGAATTAACTGAACGTTTTGAGTTAATGGTTTGTGGAAAAGAAATTGCTAATGCCTATTCAGAATTAAATGACCCAATTGATCAGAGAGAACGTTTTATAGCTCAAATGGAATTAGCACAAAAAGGGGACGATGAAGCCAATGGCATTATTGATGAAGACTTTTTAAGAGCATTAGAGTATGGAATGCCACCTACTTCTGGATTAGGAATTGGAATGGATCGTTTAATTATGTTTTTAACGAATAATGCATCTATACAAGAAGTGCTATTCTTTCCTCAGATGAGACCAGAGAAAAAAGGTCCAGAGTTAACGGAAGATGAAAAATTGATTATAGGTTTATTAAAAACCGAAAACAATCAAACTTTAGGAACATTAAAGGAGAAAACTGGACTAAGTGGAAAAAAATGGGATGCAGCAATGAAAGGATTAGCCAAACATGGCTTAACAAAAGTAATTGTTGACGGAGACACTAAAACAGTTATTTTAAATTAAAAACAAAAGAAGACCTGATTCTAATAAATCAGGTCTTTTTTTTCATTAAAATCGCAAGCCTACCATTATTCCATCCCCAACGAACCCTCCTTGATAACTTCTAACATAATCGATACGTAATAAACGATATTTCCCAAAACCAATTCGATCTAAACCAACCGAGAACTCCTGATAAGGTTTTGCATTTGGAAGATTTATTTGATGAAAACCTCCTAACAAATTCAATCCTAGTTCTCTAATTAATGGAAGTTTATTCATAAAATAACCATTATCTGTATATGTAAAATGTGTTTCTAAAAATTGCTTATTTGTAGAAAGCGAATAATAAGGTAATAGATTAAAACTTGAATTGTAATTTCCGTTTAAATTAACATGAGTTTGATTGCCGTTAAAATGTTTAAAATCTACAAAAGAAATCTGCTCAGCATTAAAAAATTTCCCTCCCTTAATATTTCCTCTCAATTCACCTTTATTACCTAATGGTTGAGTGTAAGCCATTCTTGCTTCAACATAATCAAAATTATATTGCTTTTCTGAAGCTGCAAAACCTTTTTCATAAGCAATATTCAGCACAGGAAATTTACCCTCATTGATATTCAATTTTCCATCTGGACGAGAAATGTATTTTTGACCGAAGACAAATCGTGCACCTAAATTAAGCTTCATGATATGGTGCTTTGAAAAAGCGGGCAATGCTTCATTACTTGGCATTAAAGGATTATTTGAAGTGTACAAATCATTTGACTTAATAATAGAAAAATCAGTAGTATTATACAATGGCTTTCTATTTTCATAGGCTAATTTTCCATTCATAAAAACACCATTTATCACTTCTCTACCTCCCGAAATTTCGGCGAATTCCTTTTCATATAGTTTCATGAAGTTGTTTTTAAAAAACAACGAACTAACCGAATTTACTATTCCAGAAATAGGTTCATTCCTGTTAAATTGCGCCACTGCATTTCCTCCCAAAAATCTAATATATCCATCATTTGTATTATTAAATTTATGGTAGAAACTAAAAGAAGGTCTCAGTCTTTCATCTGAAAAACCATATTCAAAATTAGACTCAAATCGAGTCGTTTTTTGTTTTTCTTCATTAAATTTTGCAAAAGAAAAACCAGTTCCAATATGGTATCCTTGCACAGTATTAAAATTTAAAGAAGTTAAATTTAACAAGCCTTGGTAATTAAAACTCCACTTTTTAAATGAATTTTTAAAAGTATAACCCGTTAAGATTTTTTTAAGTTTAAACACATTATTTTTTGCATCAATGGAATCTAGGTATACTTGTGAATTACGCACTTTAAAAACACTGTCCTTCTTTATATAATTTGTTACTTCTTCTTGAGTTAACGGTACTGGTCTATTTTGTTCCCAGTAGCTAGCCTCTTTTTTATTTGCTTTGTCTGCAAAAGTTACTATTTCACTAGTAAACGTTTTCTTTTCAAACTGATCTTTAAAAACATAATTGCTAAATACATGCGTAAACTTACCATTAAATTTTATACCAAAAAAACCAGCTTTAAAATCGAAAGATTGTAAATTTTTAGCCCAAATCTTGGTATCTGGATTAAAATTAAAATTTTGCACTAATTTCAATTGTTCTAAAAACTCTTGTTGAGCACGATATCCCTTCACATCTAAATCAACCGCATAAATTGCATAAGTATCATCAACAATATAAATAAATCCTTCAAAAACGGGCTCTCTATCACGCTTAGGCGTTACCTTAATTTTATAAATAAAATTATTATATGCATCAGTAAAACTATCCACAATTTTATATTTGTAGTAATTAAAAGCATTTGAGGCTATTGGAGAAATCAATGGTACGTTAAAATCAATAGTATTCTCATAAAAATTATAATTTGTATTAAGTGCTGTATTAAAACTAAACCCATTATCATCTCCAGCAACTTTACTCGCCATAATTTCCTCTTTAAGATTATTTGGAGCTTCAAATTTGATTTTTGAAACCGTTTCTGATTGATAGATAATTCCGGTGCCTGTTGAATCTACATTTCCATCCAAATCCCCTACTTCAATTCCCATAATTTTTTTAGGTAAATCTTTAACACGGAAAACACCTCTTGAATAAAAATCAGCCTCAAATTTATCTGTTTTGGCTACGTTTTGTTTACGTGCCGCAATAGTCTTTTTTATAATGGCATTAGCTGGATTTTCTGAATTGGTCACCACTACTTCTTCAATTTGACTATCGATAAGTTCTAAAGTGAAATTAATTTGATGAGGAAAACTATATATTTCTTGGTTGATTCTACCCGATTTATAACCTAAAACTTGAGCTAAAATTATACACTTTCCTGGTTTTTTATAATTTAATTCGTATTCACCATTTTCATTTGTTGAAGTGCCTATATATGTTTTCTCAATAGATACACTTACAAAAGGAATTGGTTTTCCATCTTGACCCGTTACCCTGCCTTTAATTTGGGCGGATACACACATAGATATTAACCATAAAAAGAGTGTTAATTTTTTTTTCATATCAATTAAATTAGTTAGGTTATTTACAAAGACGAGCTTAAACGAAAAAGGTTGTATGTTAAATAAAATATTTCAAAGCCAAGGTATAACTTTCGAGTCCGAAACCAATAATTACTCCCTTAGCATGAGGAGAAATAAAAGACTGATGTCTAAAAGTCTCTCTAGAAAAAGTATTTGAAATATGCACTTCAACTACTGGAGAAACAATAGCCTTTACGGCATCACCAATAGCTACTGAGGTATGTGTATAAGCCCCTGCATTTAACACAACACCGTTATGAGTAAAACCAACTTCTTGAAGTTTATTGATAATTTCACCCTCCACATTGGATTGGAAATATTCTAATTCCAATTGAGGAAACTTCGATTTCAATTCCTCAAAAAAAGAATTGAAATCTTGATTTCCATATATAGAAGTTTCTCTAGTCCCTAATAAATTTAAATTAGGTCCATTTAGAATTAAAATTTTCATTATTTACCGTCTTTATCGACAACAATTTTATTTTCCCTGTTAGCAATTTCCCAAGCCACAGCAAAAGCTAATTTAGTTCTCATCGCTAATAAATCATATTCAATTTTATCAGGCGTATCATTTGGTCCGTGATAATCTTCATGAGTTCCGTTAAAGTAAAAAATAGCTGGCACCCCTTTTTTAGCAAAATTATAGTGGTCAGAACGGAAATAAATACGCTCAGGATCTTTACGATCGTTGTATTTATAATCTAAATTTAAACCTACATACTTTTGATTCATGGCCTCATTGATCGTGTGTAATTCTGAGCTCAAACGATCTGAACCAATAACATATACATATTTACCATTCTCTTTATGTCCGTTCAGCGAGTCTCTTCTACCAATCATATCAATGTTAATATCTACCACAGTGTTAGCTAATGGAAACAAAGGGTTCTCAGAATAATATCTAGACCCATGTAACCCGTGTTCTTCACCCGTAACATGTAAAAACAAAATAGATCTTTTAGGTGGAAAACCATCTTTCTTAGCTTGCTGGAAAGCTTTAGCAATTTCCATAACCGCAACCGTACCCGAACCATCGTCGTCAGCACCATTAAAAACTTCTCCATTTTTCATTCCTACATGATCATAATGAGCCGAAATCACAACAATTTCTTCTGGCTTTTCAGTACCTGGAATAAATGCCCAAATATTTTCTGAATCATTTAATTTAGGAGCAAAACCTCTCTTCATAAATTCTGAAGGGACCCTTTGGTAATAATTTTCAGAACCAGGAGGATTTAAAATACCTAATTCTTTATATCGATCAATAATGTATTGACCTGCTTTCTTTTGACCTGGCTCACCCGTATTCCTACCTTCCATCTCATCAGAAGCAATAACATATAAATTCTTAGATAAATTAGTTTCACTGATGCTGTTCACGTATTTTGAAACATCGGCTGTTTTTTTTGCAGTTTGTTTCGTTTTAGCAGTAGAACAACTTACTAAAAAGGAACCTACTACAAACAAGAGTACTACTTTTTTCATTTTTGATTGCGTTTAGTAACACAAAACTAACCAAAAAACTGAAATTGCGATAAACTTTATAAGATTTTTAAGAAACAGGAAGAAATAAAAAATGGCAAGCGACCTACATCGCACCGCTACAACCGCATACCTTTGCTGTGTTCCCACCCTGGAGGATTTTGCAGGAGCTGGTCGTGTAGGACTTGCCGGTGCAAATATACAATCTTTTATTATTTTTACAAATCAAAAATAAGTTTAAAATAAATTGTAATATTGTATTTAGAAATAGAACAAAAATGAAAAAATATAAAATTCTAACAATCACAATTTTAACTGCCCTTTCTTGGCATTGTAGCGAACCGAAAGATTTGTTCAATATTGATTCAACAGGTTTAAAACAAGTATACAAGCCAAACGAAAGCATTCAATTAAAGATTGAAAATAAAAAAGAAATCGCAATTGATTCAGTTGTTTACTTTGCCAATGAGGTAAAATTAGGCACAGCTAAAAAAAACAATAGCTTGACAATTAAATTGAATCAACTCTCATTTGGAACACAAGACATAAAAGCATTGGTATACTATGAAGGTAAAAATGCTAGCTGTATCACATCCTTTGAACTTGTTTCCAATATAACTCCAAAAATTTTAGCGTTTGCACTTGTAAACACTTACAATCATGATATAGAAGCTTATACACAAGGTTTAGAATTTCACAATGGCATTTTATATGAAGGAACTGGCCAAAGAGGAGAATCGAGTTTAAGAAAAACCGACTATAAAACAGGAACTATTACTAAAAAAATAGGACTTGACCCTCAATATTTTGGTGAAGGGATAACGTTTTTTAACAACAAACTTTACCAATTGACCTGGCAAGAAAAAGTAGGATTCATTTATAATCCTGATACGTTTGAAAAAGAAAAAACCTTTGATTATTTTAAAGACATTGAAGGTTGGGGATTAACGCATAATGACAAGTATTTAATAATGAGTGATGGTTCTAATACCGTTTACTTTTTAGATCCTGCTACTCAAAAATTAGTCAAATCGATTCAAGTATACACAGATACTTCAAAAATAGACCAACTTAATGAATTAGAGTGGATTGATGGAAAAATTTGGGCTAATGTTTACCAAAAAGATGCCATTGCAATCATAAATCCAGAAAATGGTGCGGTAGAAGCTGTATTAAATTTAGCCGAATTAAAATCAAAAATAAAACAGCATCCAGAAGTAGATGTTTTAAATGGTATTGCTTATAATCCAACAACAAAAACAATATTTGTAACTGGTAAAAATTGGGATAAAATGTTTGAAATCAAAATTAAATAAATTAATGAAACATAAAGCATGAAAAATTATCTTTTAACATTAACTATCCTATTAAGCACATCAATTCATGCTCAAAAAATAAAAAGTAAAATGAATGAAATAAAGCCTCCTGTAGCTAAAATTATTCCTAAAAGATTAGAAAAACATGGACATGTTCGTGTAGATAATTATTATTGGTTGAATGAAAGAGAAAATCCAGAAGTTATAGATTACTTAAACAAAGAAAACGAATATTATCAAAAATCCACTGCACATACAAAGCAATTTCAAGAAGAATTGTTTTTAGAAATGAAAGGCAGAATCAAGGAAGACGATACTTCAGTTCCTTATTTTTACAATGGCTATTGGTATATTACTCGTTTTGAAACAGGAAAAGATTACCCCATTCATACTAGAAAAAAAGGAAGTTTAGAGGCAAAAGAGGAAATCTTATTTGATTGTAACGAAATGGCTAGAGGTCAGTCCTATTTTAATCTATCTGGAATTAATATCAGTGAAGATAACAAATGGGCCGCTTTTGGAGTAGATCTAGTTTCAAGAAGACAATATACGATTCAAATTAAAAACTTAGAAACCGGTGAAATTTTACCTGTAAAAATTGAAAACACTACAGGTGGATCAACTTGGGCAAGTGATAATAAAACATTATTTTACACAAGAAAAGACGCTCAAACACTACGTTCTGACAAAATTTACAAGCATAAAGTTGGAACCAACCCGGAAAAAGACCAGTTAATCTTTCATGAAAAAGACGATACTTTTTACACTTTTGTTTACAAAGAAAAATCAAAAAAATATCTAGTTATTGGCTCAACCAGCACCTTAACTTCTGAATACCAAATATTAGAAGCTAACAATCCAGATGGTCAATTCAGAATTTTTCAACCAAGAGTTCGCGGTGTTGAATATTCTATTTCTCATTATGGTGATAGCTTTTATATTGTAACCAATAAAGACAAAGCCACCAATTTCAAATTGATGAAAACGCCTGAAACAGCTACTTCTTCTGATCAATGGCAAGATTTAATCCCGCACAGAAAGGATGTTTTACTAGAAGGAATTGAGATTTTTAAAGAGTATTTGGTAATTGAAGAACGCACCAATGGTTTACATAAAATTCAAATAAGACCTTGGAATGGAAAAGGAGATTATTATTTACCTTTCGAAATTGAAACTTACACAGCTTATACAACAACTAATGTTGATTTTGATACCGAAATTTTACGTTATGCCTACCAATCCATGGCAACGCCTTCATCGGTTATTGATTTTAATATGCGTACCAAAGAAAAAACGGTATTAAAAGAACAAGAAGTTTTAGGAGGTAAATTCGATAAAAACAATTATGCAGAAGAACGTATTTGGGCAACAGCACAAGATGGAACTAAAGTACCGATTTCTATAGTTTACAAAAAAGGAACGAAAAAAGATGGTAAAAACCCATTCTTATTATATGCTTATGGATCTTATGGATCTTCAATGGATCCTTATTTTTCAAGTACGCGATTAAGTTTATTAGATCGCGGATTTATTTATGGAATTGCACATATTCGAGGTGGAGAAGATTTAGGAAGAGATTGGTATGAAAACGGAAAATTATTAAAAAAAGTAAATACTTTTACTGATTTCATTGACTGTTCAAAATATGTAATTACAGAGAAATATACTTCTACCGCACACTTGTACGCTGAAGGAGGATCAGCTGGTGGTTTACTAATGGGAGCAATTGTAAATATGGCTCCAGAGTTGTATCACGGCGTAATTGCACAAGTTCCATTTGTAGATGTAGTAACAACTATGCTAGACGACACCATTCCTTTAACAACAGGGGAATATGACGAATGGGGAAATCCAAACGACAAAAAATATTACGATTATATGTTGTCTTACTCTCCATATGATCAAGTGAAAGAACAAGTATATCCAAACATGTATGTTTCAACAGGATTACATGACTCACAAGTACAATATTGGGAACCTGCTAAATGGGTAGCCAAATTACGTGTAATGAAAAAAGATAACAATCAATTATTCCTAGATACAAATATGGATGCAGGACACGGTGGTGCTTCAGGAAGATTTGAAGCCTTAAAAGAGCTAGCAAAAGAATTTACCTTCTTGTTTGATTTAGAAAAAATTACTAAGTAGTTTAAGTTTTTTTTATACCTTTGCAAGGTTTTATACATCGTGTTTACGATGTAAACATAAGTTACAATTTATGGCAAAAGAAATCAAGGCATACAATAATATCTTAGAATTAATAGGCAATACACCGCTTATTAAATTAAACAAAGTTACCGAAGGATTTAAAGGTAATTTTTATGCTAAAGTAGAGGCTTTTAACCCTGGGCATTCATCAAAAGATAGAATTGCGCTATATATCATTGAGGAAGCGGAAAAAAGAGGTATTTTAAAACCTGGTGACACCATTATTGAAACCACCTCAGGAAATACAGGTTTCAGTTTAGCAATGGTAAGTATTATCAAAGGATATGATTGTATATTAGCCGTTAGTTCAAAATCATCGAAAGACAAAATAGACATGTTGCGTACTATGGGAGCTAAGGTATATGTTTGTCCTGCCCACGTATCTGCGGATGATGAAAGAAGTTATTACAATGTTGCCAAAAGATTACATGAAGAAACCAAAGGCTCTGTATATATCAATCAATATTTCAACGACTTAAATATTGATGCTCATTACAAAACTACTGGTCCTGAGATTTGGGAACAAACTGGAGGACAAATTACACATTTAATCGCTTGCAGTGGTACCGGAGGCACAATCTCAGGAACAGCTAAATTCTTGAAAGAAATGAATCCTAACATCAAAATTTTAGGTGTTGACGCTTATGGATCTGTTTTGAAAAAATACCACGAAACAAAAGAGTTTGATAATGAGGAAATTTACCCTTATCGAATTGAAGGTTTGGGTAAAAACTTAATTCCAACAGCTACTGATTTTGATGTTATTGATCAATTTATAAAAGTTACTGACGAAGAAAGTGCGCATACAGCGAGAGAAATTGCTAAAAAAGAGGGGCTATTTGTTGGTTATACTTCTGGTGCGGCTTTACAAGCTGCTAAACAATTTGCTGAAGAAGGTCAATTTGACTCCAATAGCAATGTAGTTCTTATATTTCCTGATCATGGATCTAGGTATATGAGTAAGATTTATAGTGATGATTGGATGAGCGAACAAGGTTTTTTTGATAGTGTAAACCTTGAAGAAATCCAAAAAATTGAAATTATTAAATAAAAAACTACTTCATACTACTATTAAAAAAGTCCTCGTTTTTATAAAACGAGGACTTTTTTAATTAAAGCCAATTGAAAGAAATTTAAAATACGATAGCAATCATCATTTTTCAAAATACAAAAAAAAACTCCACATTTCTGTGAAGCTTCTTAGTAGCGGGAACAGGACTCGAACCTGTGACACTTCTGGGCTAAAAACCAAGACTTTAAAAAGAATTAATTTTTGTGTATGCCTAAATGTGTGCCTTGACCAACATTTCAAAACCACTTTTTCTTCTGTTTCAGTGCAAAAATAGTAATTGTTTTTGGATAAATCTAATTTTACCATACAAGAGAATAATTGTACTATTACTTTCATTGTAAAAGATATGTATTAGATTATTTGAAACTAGATAAGCTATGTAGTTATTGTGATAATTCACTTTACTTCTAGTAGATTTATTAATAGCTTTCAATAGTTCATAATAGAATTTAATATTTCTATCATCAAATCTTAACATTACTGATTCTAATACATCTAATCTGAATAATAATTCAGTTTTATCTGTAGAATAGTTCAGAAATTTATTAAACTTCTTACCTATATAAATGTAGCTATCAAAACCTTGTACTCTGTCTTTTGCTACTTCCAAATCAAACTCCCAATTATCATATTGCATACCTAACTTGAAAGGTATATTTAATT
>CAYNNB010000030.1:9812-27169 GCA_964398425.1 uncultured Flavobacterium sp. | reverse complement strand
CCAAAATAGAATTAGCTAATTGTTTTCCTAATTCAACTCCCCATTGGTCGTAACTAAAGATGTTCCAAATGACACCTTGAACAAATATTTTATGTTCGTATAACGCCACTAATTTTCCTAAAGAAGCAGGTGTTAATTGGTCAATTAATATGGTGTTGGTAGGCTTATCTCCTTCAAACACTTTAAAAGGAATTAAATCTCTTACCTCATATTCTGATTTTCCTTGTGCAGCAAATTCAGCAATTACTTGTTCTTTGGTTTTACCCATTAATAACGCTTCTGTTTGTGCAAAAAAATTAGACATCAGTTTATTATGATGGTCTTGTTCGCCGTATAAAGGTTTGATGAAACCAATGAAATCTGTCGGGATTAATTTAGTTCCTTGATGAATCAATTGGAAAAAGGCATGTTGCGAATTGGTTCCGGGTTCACCCCAAACAATAGTTCCGGTCTGGTAATTTACGGGGAATCCATTTCTACCAATAGATTTTCCGTTGCTTTCCATGATGCCTTGTTGCAAATAAGGGGCTAATTTTTGTAAATATTGTGTATATGGGATTAAGGCTTCTGTTTCTGCCCCGAAGAAGTTATTATGCCAAATGCTTAATAAGGCTAATACAATTGGAATGTTTTTTTCAAATGGAGTGTTCTTGAAATGTTCGTCCATTTCATTAGCTCCATGTAAAAGTTGTTCAAAATTATCATAGCCTACACCTAATGCAATACTTAATCCAACAGCGCTCCAAAGGGAAAAGCGTCCGCCAACCCAATCCCACATAGGGAAGATGTTTTCTTCTGCAATTCCAAATTCGGTTACTTTTGAAATATTGCTAGACACAGCAGCAAAGTGTTGTGCAATATCTTTTTCACTTGCTATTTGTAAGAACCATTTACGAACGGTTTCTGCATTGGTTAAAGTTTCTTGAGTTGTAAATGTTTTAGAAGCTACAATAAATAATGTCGTTTCTGGATTTACTTTTTTCAACACTTCTTGCACATGATCTCCATCTACATTAGAGATAAAATGAACATTTAAATGATTGCTATAATATTGTAAAGCCTCTACTACCATAGCCGGACCTAAGTCGGAACCTCCAATGCCTATATTTACCACATCAGTGAAGGGTTTTCCTGTAAATCCTTTTCTTTCACCAGAAATAACTTGATTGGTAAATGTTTTTATTTTTTGTTTGGTTGCTTCAATTACAGATGCAATAGATTCACCATCTACAATTACTGGGCTGTTTTTGGCACGTAAAGCTGTATGAAGAACGGCTCTATTTTCTGTTGCATTAATTGTATCGCCAGAAAAATATTTTGCAATAGCATCCTTTAACTCAACTTCATTTGCTAATTCGATTAACAATGAAATAGTTTCTTCAGTCCAATTGTTTTTTGAAAAATCAACAAAGAAATCTTCCCATTCAATACTAAATTTCTCAGCTCTATTAGAGTCGTTTACAAATAATTCTTTGGTAGACTGATATTGAATGTTTTCAAAATGTTCACGAAGTTTTATCCAAGCTTCTGTTTCAGTTGGATTTATAGTATTAAGTGCCATAATTATTCTTCTTTAAAAGTTTTAGCAGAGGTATCGTCTAATTCTTTTTTTAGTGGTTTGATGTATTCTAAATAGCTTCCTTTTTGTTTTTTCGACATAGGTTCGGTATTTGGTAATCTTAATCGAAGTGGGTCTACTTGAACACCATTTTTCCAAAATCGATAGCAAACATGTGGTCCAGTAGCTAAACCAGTACTTCCTACTCGACCAATGACTTGACCTTGAGAAACGCGTTGACCTGTTCGTACTAAAATTTTAGACATATGTAAATATTGCGTACTGTACATGCCGTTGTGTTTTACTTTTACAAAATTTCCGTTCCCTGCAGTATAACCTGTTCGCTCCACAACTCCAGAAGCAGTGGTTTTGATTGGTGTACCATGTGGAGCAGCATAATCGGTTCCGTTGTGTGCTTTCCATCGTAATTGAACAGGATGAAATCGTGCTCTTGAAAAACGAGAAGTTAACCGGAAATAATCTAAAGGAGCTTTTAAAAACATATTTTTTAGTCCTTTTCCATCTTCGTCATAGTATTCAAAATATTTTTGATTTTCATTTAATTTATACGGGAAAGCATATATTTTTTTTCCTTTATATTCGAAATAACAAGCTTCAATTTTTTCTACACCTAAATAATCCCCGTTTTCGAAATATTTTTCTTGTAAAGTGACAGCGAATTTGTCTCCTTTTTGAATTTTAAAGAAGTCAATAGTATAGGCATAAATTTGAGCCATTTGCGGTGCTAATGCTGTGCTTACACCAAGTTTGTCTAGTGTTTCTGATAAAGAGCCATTCAATTCAGCGGCAACAGTTCTACGCTTAATTACCGTAGGTTTTGCCTTCATTTGTACAACTATTGAATCTCTTAAATCTACTACAAGATAATTAGTCTTGTCTTGAACATAAACAAGTGCTTTTAATTCTTTTTTATTTTTTTTATCTGAAAAGGTAATAAATTCTTTTCCTGCACGAATGTTTTTTATATTGAAAGAGTCTTTTATCTTTTCGGTTACATCATGAGATTTTAAGCTGTCTGGTAGTGTAAACGACTCTAGAATAGTGCTAAATGTATCGCCTGATTGTAAGGTGTCTCTAACAACATTATAGTCATTAAAAGTAAACCCATAATCTTTGATTATAGGTTCCTTTTTTATAGTTTTTTTGGTTTGTGTTTTAGACTTCTCTTGATTGCATGAAAAAGTCAAGATAGCTAAAAAAAGACAAATAAAATATTTCAAATCTTAATCCTCCGTTCTTAAATTATTCACCCCAATTTTTTAATTCTTCTTCTGTCCATAATTCTGGGAAGAAAATACGTCTTTGGTATTTTGGCAGCATGTATTTTTTCCAATCACTACCTCCTGTGGCTTCTCCGCTACCATGACCACTTTCAATATATTTGACAGCAGCATTGTAATGAGCCATGACCCAAGTGATGTTAACGGTTTTGTCATAATGACGCATAGCTGCTATTAATTCTGGATTTTTTTGATCATTTTCAGGTAATTGCTTGAATTTTTGCCAAATATTAATGGTGTTATATTCTTCCATAAAACGAAGAAATTCATCCTTATATTTTCTTTCAAACTCAAGAATTAAATAGCTTTTTTCTCCTGTTTTGTAATCTTTTCCTGCTGCTTGCCAATATAAATGTTCAAAAGCATGTTCGAAAGGTGTATTTCTGTCAATTGTTGCTCTGAATCTAGCATCAATTAAGTTAATTAAATCAGTTGAAGCAAATTCAATTAATCTATATTGCGCACTTTGAAATCCACTGGCTGGCGTTAATGTATTTCTAAATTTCATATATTGTTCTACTTCCATGCCATCTTTCATAATATCAAATGAAGTAGTTAGCATATCAAAATACCTTGAAATTCGCATTAATTTTTCAGTAAAATATGGCGTCTCTGGTTTTACTGTGTGGCATAATTGATAGATTTCCCACAAGATCATTTTAAACAATAACTCATTCACTTGGTGATACATGATAAAAACCATTTCATCAGGCAGTGTGGTGCGTTGTGTTTGTAAGTTGAGTAAAGCATCAGTTTGGATATAATCCCAATATGTAATTGGTTTAGACCACAATAAACCCTCTAAGTGAGTTTCCGTTTTTTGATTTATAGCACTAAATTTTTCTTCTAGTAAATTTATTTTTTCTTGTAGTTCGATTGATAACATTTTTTATCTAATTAAATTTTATTGGATATTTTAATCCTTTGTAATCTTCTAAATCTGCTTTCAAAGACCCAACAGCTAAACTGGCTTTTATTCTAATTGGAATTTTATTGTAATCATCAGAAATCCAAACAGTTAAACTCTCTTCTTCTTTAAACACTCGTCCAGCTTGTACATAAGGTCTAAACTTTTTACAGTTTATATCTCCAAATTTACTGCTTATATTTTCTTCACCAAGATATTTTAATTTAAATTTTATGGTTTCATCATCAAAAAACATATCAATTGTTATTGATTCACCTACTTTTAAGTCGTCTATTTTTGGATGATTTCTTAAGTAGTAGAATGAAGACACTATATCTTGTACATTTTCTGGGACGTTGAATGTTTTTTCAGTTTTGTTCTTGTAGTCTTTTACGAGTACGGTGTTCGTGGCTTGATTGAAGTATCCTTGTTGATTTTTAGTATACCCCCCTTCATTTATTCGTCTGATGTATACATAGGGTTTATTGGTTTCTTTATCAAAGTAACTTTCATAGTTGTCATCTACCTTAAAGAAAAATTTTGTCATTCCAGTTGTCACACCTTTACCTACAACATGATGCATTTTTTTGCCATTTAATGTAGCATCTTTGACTTCAAGTGTAGCATGTCCTGCGTTAACTAATCCATAATGAATGCGAAGTTTTATTAATTCTCCAATAGAATAGGCATCCGTTTGTTCAGTTTTAAACGAGTTTGCCATAATAAAGATGGTAAAAAGAAGCAGGAATCTTTTCATAATTAATTGTTTTTCATTGGAGATTACAATTATTGTTCCAAAAATACAAAAACAAAAAAACTCAGTCAAAAGAAATGACTGAGTTTTTATGCTATTAACCAACCAAAAAACTATAAATTATGAAAAACTTATAACAATATGAGTCTACTACCTCTCAGATTGCGTTTGCAAATTTAGACTGGTTTTTGAATATTTTTCAATAAAAAATCAACTTTAACATTTTTAACAGAAAAATTTTTAAGAAATAAGCTGAAAATTTAACAATATTAAAAAAAAATTCTGTTTTGTAGTGATTTTATCAAGAATGGTTTGTTGTATTTTAAACTTTTTTACTTCTTTTTTTTGATATTTCTGAAATAAAAATAGCTTTTAGTCTTTTTTAATGCTATATCAATAAAAAAACGCTTCATTAAGAAGCGTTTTTTGAATTATTTATAATTTATAATGTTCCTCGTAATGCTTGTTCTCTTTCAATTGATTCAAATAAAGCTTTAAAGTTACCCGCTCCAAATCCACGAGCGCCCATACGTTGAATAATTTCAAAGAAAAGTGTAGGTCGATCTTCAACTGGTTTTGTGAAGATTTGTAGTAAGTAACCCTCATCATCAGCATCAATCATGATACCTAATTTTTGAAGTTCATTAATATCTTCTTTAAATTTAGACATATGGTCTTTCAAACGTTCTGGAATAGCATCATAATAAGCTTGAGGTGGTGTGCTTAAAAATTCTACTCCTCTTGCACGCATATCAGTTACTGTTTTGATGATGTCATCTGTAGCTACAGCAATGTGCTGTACACCTTCGTCTTCATAGAAATCTAAATATTCTTCAATTTGAGAACGTTTTTTACCATTAGCGGGTTCATTGATTGGGAATTTTATTCTTCCATTACCATTTGACATTACTTTTGACATTAATGCTGAGTATTCGGTAGTGATTTGTTTGTCATCAAAAGAAAGGAAGTTAACAAATCCCATTACGTCTTCAAACCACTTTACGGCTTCATTCATTCGATTCCATCCTGTATTACCAACCATGTGGTCTATGTATTTTAAACCAACAGGTTCAGGATTATAGTCAGATTTCCATTCATTGTATCCAGGTAAAAAGATACCGCTGTAATTTTTACGTTCTACAAAAATAAAAACAGTTTCTCCATAAGCACCATAAATACCCGCTCGAACTACTTCCCCATTTTCATCTTTTTCAACCATTGGTTCGAAATAAGATTTTGCTCCGCGTTTTGTAGTTTCTTCATAAGATTTACGTGCATCCTCAACCCATAATGCAATAACTTTTACACCATCTCCATGTTTTTTTACATGTTCTCCAATAGGTGAGTTACTATTTAAGGCTGTTGTTAATACTAAACGAATTTTATCTTGTTTTAAAACATAAGAAGCTCTGTCTTTAACACCAGTTTCTAAACCTGCATACGCTAATGATTGAAAACCAAAAGCAGTTTTATAAAAGTGAGCCGCTTGTTTTGCGTTTCCAACATATAATTCTACATAGTCTGTTCCTAATAAAGGCAAAAAATCTTGTGCGCCTTCAAATATTTTTTCTAAACCGTATTCTACTGATTTTATTTCGTTACTCATGATAAATTTTGAATTTAAAAATTTTGAAAAATTAACCTTTTTCAAATTAAATTAATTAATTGTTTTATTTAAAATACTCTTTGGAATAGAATATTTATTCTAACCAAGATTGATAGTATTTTTCATCTGCAATTTTCATTGCTTCTTCTGTAACCATTAAAGGTTTAAAAGTATCAACCATAACGGCCAATTCTTGAGTTTCTGTTTTTCCAATACTTCTTTCTACTGCTCCAGGGTGTGGACCGTGAGGTATGCCTGCTGGATGTAATGAAATATGACCAGCTTCAATATCATTTCTACTCATAAAATCACCATCAACATAATATAAAACTTCATCTGCATCTATATTACTATGATTGTATGGAGCAGGAATGGATTGTGGATGATAATCATATAGTCTTGGAACAAACGAACAGATTACAAAAGCATCAGTTTCAAATGTTTGATGAATAGGAGGAGGTAAATGTATTCTTCCTGTAATTGGTTCAAAATCATGTATTGAAAAAGCATAAGGATAATTGAATCCGTCGTAGCCTACAACATCAAATGGATGTGTAGCATAAACTAAATCAAAAATTTCATCTTTTTTCTTAATTTTAATTAGGAATTCTCCTTTTTCATCATAGGTTTCTAATTCTTCAGGTCTGCGAATGTCTCTTTCACAAAATGGAGAGTGCTCTAACAATTGACCAAACCAATTTCTATATTGTTTTGGAGTATAAACGGGTCTTCTTGATTCAACAATAAATAATCGATTATCTTCAGTATCAAAATCAATTTTATAAATCATGCCACGAGGAATCACTAAGTAATCTCCATATTTAAAATCTAGATTTCCTAGCATTGTTCTAAGTTTACCTGTTCCTTTATGAATGAAGATAACTTCATCAGAATCGGTGTTTTTATAAAAATAATCAGTGGTTGATTTTCTTGGAGCAGCCAATACAATATGACAATCTGAATTTGTTAGAACAATTTTTCTACTTTCTAAAAAATCATCCTGAGGTTGTACTTGGAAGCCTCTTAAACGATACGATTGAATGTTGTTAGCTTTCGCTATTTTAGGAGCAACACTATATTGGTTTTTAATTTCTTTAACTTGTGTTGGTCTGTGTTCATGATACATGTTGGTTGACATTCCGTCAAAACCAATAGTGCCAAACAATTGCTCATAATATAAATCACCATTTTCTTTTCTAAATTGAATGTGGCGTTTATGAGGTATTTTTCCTAGTTTGTGATAAATAGGCATAATTTTAATGTGTAAATTAATAATGTGTCAAATGCCAATAAAAGTGCCGAAAATAAAATATTAACAAATTGACGAATTGTCTAATTGGCACATTAATTCGCTCATTCAGGATTTCTCTTGATGAGGAATTTTAAGTGAGCTAATAAATCTTTAAAAAGTGGTTGCATAAATTGATTTACTACAACAAATATCGTAAAAAAATAAAAAAGCCACTAAAAAAGTGGCTTAAATTTTTATTCTTGATTTTCTAATTTAGAATTTCGTTTTCCATACAAGAAGTATACTACTATTCCGATGGCTAACCATCCTAATGAAAGCATTTGTGCTTCTACACTTAAGTTAATCATAAGGTAAGTGTTGATTAAAATCCCTGAAACGGCTATAACAGGTAGAGCAGGAACTTTAAAGGTTCTGGTTAATTGAGGCTGTTTTACACGCAAAATCCAAACAGCTATACAAACCATAGTAAAGGCAAACAAAGTGCCAAAACTAGTCATGTCAGCTAGTTTACTAATTGGTGTGAAGGCTGCTACAATAGCTATAAACCCTCCTAATATCATTAAGTTAGTTTGAGGTGTACCAGAAGTAGGGTTGATTTTAGAGAAAACAGATGGGATTAAACCATCTTTAGACATACCTAAGAAAATTCTAGATTGTCCCATTATCATAACCATTAAAACAGAAATTAATCCAATAGTCGCAGCAATAGTGATAATAAATCCAGCCCAACCTTGACCTGCAATATCAAAAGCGTAAGCAACAGGTGCTTTAATTGCTTCTGGATATTTTCCAAGTGGATTAAAATCTTGATAATTCATCATTCCTGTTAATACTAATGATACTAAGATGTATAATATTGTACAGATTAATAATGAAGCAATGATAGCAAAAGGAACATCTTTTTTTGGATTAACAGCTTCACCAGCCTGAGTAGATACAGCATCAAAACCTACGTAAGCAAAGAAAATTGCTGCAGCTCCCGATATTATTCCCGCTACTCCATAGGCATTATGTGTAGTTTCTTTTTCTACAATTTGGGTGGCTGCAGGAATAAAAGGATCCCAATTTTCAGCATTGATAAAGAAAGCACCTGCAATGATAACGAATAATACGGCAGAAACTTTTAATATTACAATAAAGTTATTTGCTTTAGCTGCGCTACTAGTTCCTTTGATAAGAATAGAAATTACAAAAAGAACTATTAAAAAGGCAGGAAGATTCATAGAAAATCCTTCACCTGTATAGCTTGCAGGGTCTGTTGTTAACCATTCTGGTAATTTGAGGCCAAATAACTTAAGGAGTTTGTTGAAATATCCAGACCAAGAAACGGCTACTGTCATAGATCCCATGGCATATTCTAGAATTAATCCCCAACCAATGATCCAAGCGAAAATTTCACCAATTGTTCCATAAGCATAAGCATAAGCAGAACCTTCAACAGGTAAAATTGAAGCGAATTCCGAATAACACAAAGCGGCAAAAACACAGGCAATACCTGCAATTATAAATGAAATAGCTAATGCAGGACCAGCATGATAGTAAGCTCCAGTTCCCGTAAGAACGAAAATTCCCCCACCAATAATTGCTCCTACACCAATAGCAGTAAGGCTCCACTTACCAAGAACCCTCTTTAATTGACTTTTTTTCATATCTGCTTCAAAAGCTGAAACAGGTTTTACTCTCCAAATTGACATAGTTATAGTTAATAGTTTAAGGTCTCAAATATATGATTTTTTAATTTAATTCTTTATTTTTTGTATTTATTAAAAAATAAACCCAACATTTACCCAAAAATAACTATTTTTAGATTCAGGTGACCAGCTGTATTTTAATTCAATTGGACCAACGATAGAATCTAATCCATAGCCTAAAGCAAAGCCTGTAAAACTAGGTTTGTCAATCCATTTTTTTGTGGCATCAAAAATAAAACTTCCAACATTGGCAGCATTATAAGAGAGGTTAAAGTGATTCTTTTTGTAAAATTCATAATCAATAGTGGTACTAGCCTTTATAAAACTATTTCCTAATATTGTTAGATAATTATACCCATAAAAAGGTCTAAAATTATTCACTTCTCTAACGGTAGTTCCTCCAAGAATAAAATCAAAAAAAGGTGTTGTACTTCTTCCTATTTTAAAACCTGTTTCGGCTTGTATTAATACACTCCATTTTTTTATTGGACTTGCAACTATTCCTACATCCATTTTACCAATTGAGAATCTATCGAAACTATTAGTATAATCTGTTGAAAAAACATAAGTTTTAAAGTTTCCTTTGAGATACCATCCCTTTGTTGGAAAATATTTTTTATTGAAACTGTCGTGTGTTACACTTCCAAAAAAAGATAGATAATCACTATCCTCTAATTTACCTATATCATTTGCTAAATTATCTGTCTTAATTTTTAAATGCTGCCATTCTATTCCTCCACCAATAGTGAATCTTTTAGAAAACAAGGTTTGTATAAAGGCTTGATTATTAAAAGAACTATAGTCTAGATTAATGGTTTTTAAATTAATATTATTAAATAAAGATGTACTTAATTCAGTAGATACATTTCTGTTAAAAGTTATAAAACTTGAATTTATTCCAAAACTCCAATAAAATCCATTATCAATTAAATAATTCAAATCATATCTAAAATTATCACCTAAAATAATATCTAATGACAGCAAATCATTTTTAGAAACAATTTTTTTCTGTGTAATATTAATCAATGCGGCACTTTTAAGAAAATCATCGTATCGAATCCCAAATTTTAAAAAAGTGTTAACATTGTTTTCTTTTAAGTCTATATTCAAATTGTTGTTTTCAAAAGCATATTTGATAGCACTAAAGTTTTGAGTTGAGTTTAAGTTTTGAATTCCATCTATTAGATTTTTATAAGCAACTTTTGATTTAGGTTTGATTTTTAATTTTCCTAAAAGATATGAACGAGTATAGTTTTTGGTTACATTAAAATTGATATTTGTAATGGCTATTGTGTCAGATTTCACCCTTAAATTAGGTTTTTGATACACATCGCCTTTTAAGTTGATTAATCTATATAATTCTTTGATAGCAGCATTTTCGCCATTTTTTATTATTGTTTTTCCTTCGTCAAATGATAAAACAGTAAATCCAGTTATGTTGGGTTTTATGTAAATGTCTGTTTTTTTAATTTTTTCAGGCATTTTTTCTAATGTACCAAAATTGGATATTTGTAATAAAATTGTTGAAACGCCTTTCAGTTCATCTTTCTTTTTTAGGCCATCTTGAACATCAACACCTATGATGATATCTGCTCCCATTGCTTTCAAGTTTTCAACAGGATAATTGTTTTTTACTCCACCATCAACTAACATTCTACCCTCTATTTCAATCGGGTTAAATAAAGAAGGAATTGATCCACTTGCAACCATTGCTTGAGCTAAAATTCCTTTATTTAATATTATTTCTTCTCCTGTTTCAATGTCGGTTGCCATACAGAAGAAGGGAATAGGTAACCGATTGAAATCACGTAAATGCCTCACATGAAATGTTAGTTTAGAAAGTAAATTATAATTATACATACCCTTTGATAAGGCGTTTGGTGTTTCCAATTTTAATTTCTTAAATGGTAAGGTAATTGCATACAACTCATCATTTCTTTTTTCAAAAAAAGATTTTGAACCTCTTGGGACATAATCTTGAATTAATGCATCTGCATCAAGTGTTGTAAAAATTGAATCAAGTTGTTTTGCATTGTAACCAGAGGCATATAATCCACCTATGATAGCACCCATACTAGTGCCTCCTATGTAATCTATTTTAATGCCCAATGAGTCAATTACTTTTAAAACACCAATATGTGCTAATCCTTTAGCGCCACCGCCACTCAATACTAGTCCGATTTTAGGGCTAGGTGGATTAGGAACTGAATTAGCTGTTTGCCCTATTGTGACTAGAGGAAGTGTAAGCAATAAAAAACACCAAACGAAAAAGGTTTTTTGTCGTTTCGCATTAAAAACGGGATAAAAGTATTTTTTTTTATTCACTTGAATTAGTACTAATTTCTTTGTAAAAGTCGGAAATTTTTTTCGCTTTTGAAAGTCCAATTACTTCAGAAATTTCTTTTTCGCTAGCTTCTTTGATTCTTTTTACACTTTTGAAGTGTTTAATCAATGTAATCATGGTCTTTTGTCCAATCCCAGGAATGGTCTCCATGCTTGTTTGTAAAGCCGATTTACTTCTTTTGTCGCGATGATGGGTAATTCCAAAGCGATGGGCTTCATTTCGAAGATGTTGAATTGTTTTAAGGGTTTCAGATTTTTTATCTAAGTATAGCGGAATGGGGTCATCTGGATAAAATAATTCTTCTAAACGTTTAGCTATACCTATAATCGCAATTTTACCCCTCAAGCCTAGTTCTTCTAAACTTTTTAGAGCAGAAGATAATTGACCTTTACCACCATCAATGATAATCAGTTGCGGTAAAGGCAGGTTTTCTTCTAACAATCTTTTGTATCTTCTATACACAACTTCTTGCATGGAAGCAAAATCATTAGGTCCTTCCACGGTTTTTATATTGAAATGGCGGTAATCTTTTTTGCTAGGTTTTCCATCTTTAAAAACTACACAAGCAGAAACAGGATTAGTACCCTGTATGTTAGAATTGTCAAAACATTCGATGTGTCTTGGCTCAACGGATAATCGTAAATCTTTCTTCATTTGAGCCATTATACGATTAGTATGTCGGTCTGGATCTACAATTTTAATCTGTTTTAGTTGATCAAGACGATAATGTTTTGCATTGCGTTCGGATAAATTCAGAATTTCTTTTTTATCTCCTAGCTTGGGTACCGTGACTTTGATGCTTTCGCCGAGATCTATTTCAAAAGGAACAACAATTTCTTTAGATGTTAAATAAAAGCGTTCACGTATTTCTATAATGGCTAGTTCTAATAATTCTTCGTCGGTTTCGTCTAACTTTTTCTTTAATTCTAGTGTATGTGAACGAATGATAGCGCCATGTGAAATTTGCAAAAAATTCACAAAAGCCATGCTTTCGTCAGAAATAATTGAAAAAACATCAATATTAGTGATTTTGGGATTTAAAATAGTTGATTTAGCTTGGTAATTTTCTAATACCTCAATTTTTTCTTTTATTTTTTGTGCTTCTTCAAAACGCATATCAGAAGCTAAATCGCGCATTAATTTTTTAAAGTCTTTTAAACTCTCTTTGAAATTTCCTTTTAAAATTTCTCGAATAGCCTGAATTTGATTTTGGTAATTTTCCAAAGTTTCATAACCTTCACATGGACCTTTACAATTGCCTATGTGGTATTCCAAGCATACTTTGTATTTTCCAGAAACAATATTTCCATGAGATAAATCATAAGAGCAGGTTCGTAAAGGATACAATTCTTTAATCAATTCTAACAAGGTATTTACTGTTTTGAAACTAGTGTAAGGGCCATAATATTCAGAACCATCTTTTATCATTTTCCGCGTAGGAAACACTCTTGAAAAAGGTTCTTTTTTGATACAAATCCAAGGGTAGGTTTTATCGTCTTTAAGCAATACATTGTACCTAGGCTGGAGTTTTTTGATTAAATTGTTTTCTAACAATAATGCATCCGTTTCTGTAGGAACAACTATGTGTTTAATGCTTACTATTTTTTTTACTAAGACAGCTGTTTTATAATTATCATGGCTTTTTGAAAAGTAAGACTGAACTCTTTTTTTTAAATTTTTGGCTTTCCCTACATAGAGAATTTTTCCTTCTTTATCAAAGTACTGATAAACGCCTGGACTGTCTGGTAAGGTTTGAATTTGAAGTTCTAAAGGAGTCATTCTTTTATCAACTATTTTTATGTTTGGTTAACACAAAATAGGATAACAAAAGTAACAAAAAGGAATGGTTTTTAAAAAATGATTACATTCGCAAAAAAGACTTCGTTACTATGTACAAAGAAATAACGATTTTTAATGAAACAATTCTTCCTGGGGAAAGCAAAACAATTAATATGCAAATTGCTAAATTGCATACCATGACCGATTTGCAAATACCTATTATTGTGGAGAGAAGCAAATTAGAAGGACCAACCGTATTATTTAGTGCAGGTTTACACGGAGATGAAATCAATGGCACCGAAATTGTTAGACAACTTATTGTGCAAAAAATTAATAAACCTAAACGAGGAACAATAATTTGTATGCCTATTATTAATATTTTTGGTTTTGTAAATCAAACCCGTGAATTTCCAGATGGGCGTGACTTAAATAGAGTTTTTCCAGGTAGTAAAACAGGTTCATTAGCCAGTCGTTTTGCACATTATATTATACAAGAAATAATTCCGCATGTGGATTATGCTATTGATTTTCATGCTGGAGGTGCCCAACGGTTTAATGCACCACAATTAAGAATTGTTCCTAACAATGAGGAATTGAAACAGCTATCTGATGTTTTTGGTGCGCCTTTTACTTTGTATTCCAATCATATTTCTGGTTCATTTAGAACCTCATGTGATCATATGGGTACAAAAATGCTACTGTTTGAAGGAGGAAAATCTTTAGATATGAACGCAAATGTAACCATAGAAGCAATTGAGGGGGTAAAACGATTTTTAAAGCACCTAAAAATGTTGGGTTATAAACATAAACCAAGGGAGGCTAATACAACAATTTATATTAAAAAATCAGACTGGATTAGGGCAAATTTTTCGGGTATGTTTCATGGGTTAAAGGTAGTAGGTACTCATGTAAAAAAAGGAGAATTATTAGCGACCATTTCAGACCCTTTTGGAAAAGTTGAACACAAAGTTAAAGCACCTCATAATGGTTACTTAATTAATGTTAATGACGCACCAATTGTTTATCAAGGAGATGCTATTTTTCACATTTCTAAAGAATTGGAATTTACCTAACAAATATCATGTTTTTTTACAACTTGTACCGATAGATTTGCCGAAAATTAATAGGTATGCAGTATTGGAAAAAATTAACTCCCGCACAACGACAACAACGTATTGATGAAGTTCTTCAACAGAATGTAAATTTTGCCACAGACGCTTCACTCGGATACCCAGCTTCTCGATTAGATAGTAAAGTGTTTTATGAGGAAGCTCCTTTTTTAAGAGATGCACCTACTATTAGAACTTATGTTGCTAATCCTAATAATATTGGCTGTCACACATTAGGAACATCAGAAGGAGCATTTAGTGGAACTCAAGAAATTGAACGTGAAGTTTTAAATGTTCTTGCGGTTGATGTTTTTAAATCAATGCCTAACGATTATGATGGTTATATAGCTCCAGGAGGAACAGAAGCAAATATTCAAGCTATTTGGGTTTTTAGAAATTACTTCTTTAATAAGTTTCAGGCTAAATTAAATCAAATAGCCATTTTGGCAACTGAAGACACACATTATTCTATTGCTAAAGCGTCCAATTTATTACAAATTGAATGGATTAGCATTCCTGTTGATTTCAATACTAGAGCCATTGATAAAGCTCAATTAGAAAAAGTAGTGGTAGAGGCAAAAAACAGAGGTGTACGCTATTTTATTGCAGTCTCTAACATGGGAACAACAATGTTTGGTTCGGTGGATAATCCTGAAGACTACATAACAGTTTTAGAAAAACATGAATTAACATATAGATTACATGTTGATGGAGCTTATGGCGGATTTGTATATCCATTTAGTAACCAAGTGTCTACCATTAATTTTGAAAATCCAAAAATTAGTTCGATTACCATAGATGCGCATAAAATGCTACAGGCGCCTTATGGAACAGGTGTTTTTATTTGCCGAAAAGGACTAATTGAAAATGTATTAACGCAAGAAGCAGCGTATGTTGAAGGAATGGATGTTACGCTTTGTGGAAGTCGATCTGGTGCTAATGCTGTAGCAGTTTGGATGATATTATTCACATATGGGCCTTATGCTTGGTATGAAAAAATTAGCATTTTAATGATGCGAACACAATTTCTAAGGAAAGAATTGGATGCACTAGGAATAGAATATTACAGTTGTCCATATATGAATATTGTGACAATTAAAGCCTCTTTTATTCCTGAAGAATTGGCTTATAAATACACCTTAGTGCCACAAGAACATAATGAAAATAATAAATGGTACAAAATTGTGCTGATGGATCACGTAGAAGTAGAACATTTGACTAATTTTATAGACGAATTAAAAGCGTCTAAACATGAATAAGAAAACCTTACGATTAAAATATAAACAATTAAGAAAACAACTAAGAGAAGAGGAAATAGAAGAATTGAGTTTACAAATAGCTAATCAATTACTTACTTTACCAATTTGGGATAAAACCTATTATCATTTGTTTTTATCAATTGTAGAGCAAAAAGAAATTAATACTGAATATGTTTTACAAATTTTAGCAGGAAAAGACAAAGAAATAGTAGTTTCAAAATCTGATTTTAATACCCAGAAAATGACACATTATTTATTAACAGATGCTACTAAAATTAGAAAAAATGAATATCATATTCCTGAGCCTGTAGACGGATTAGAAGTTCCAGTATCAAAAATTGATGTAATTTTTGTTCCGTTATTAGCATTCGATACGAACGGAAATAGAGTGGGTTATGGAAAAGGTTTTTATGATTTATTTTTAGCTGCATCTAAACCAGGAACATTAAAAATTGGACTTTCTTTTTTTGAGGCAGAACTGAAAATTGAAGATGTTTTTGAATTTGATCAACAGCTTCATTATTGTGTAACACCTAATAAAATATATACTTTTGTTCATGAAAACGTGTGACAGGGCAAATCTAAATTAGTTACTAATGGCTGAAATTTAGATAAAATTGTGTAAGTTTGTTTTTCACTAAAAAAATTAAACTATGTTACAAAGTATTCACTCTACCTTAGCTTATGTTGTTTTAGCAGCATTAGTAATTGCTGTTATTAATTCATTTTTAGGCTTATCGGCTAAAAGAAATTTTGAAAAGAAAGACAGAAGTTTTGCTTTGATTGCGCTTATTTTTTCACATGTTCAACTAGTAGTTGGATTGATTCTGTGGTTTACTTCTCCGTTAGGAAAAGAAGCAATGAGCCAAATGTCAAATTCAGCTATGCGATTAACAGCAGTAGAGCATCCATTAGTAAATATTATTGCTATTGTTTTAATAACAATCGGTTGGTCGAAACATAAGAAAGAAGACAGTAGCAATGGGAAGTTTAAAAAAATTGCTTATTTGTATACCGTAGGTTTGGTGTTATTATTGTCAAGAATTCCATGGAGTTTATGGCTAGCCAAATAGTGGTATAGTTTTTGCAAAAACTTGTTCTGTTTAACTTGGAAGCAGTGCTTTCCCAAAACAAAAGCTTATGAAAAAATGGATATACTTTCTTCCTTTAATTTTACTCTTTTTTTATCAAAAAGATAAGATTAAAGTAGATCCTAATCAGCAAAAACCAGCTGCTAAGATTGTAGATACCATTAAGAAGGATACATTGAAAATTGAAAAATTAGAAATGTACCATAAGGGAGCACACGCTTCTTATTATGCTAACAGGTTTAATGGAAGAAGAACAGCAAGTGGCATAAAATTTAATAATAATGGAATGACTTGTGCCCACAGAAAACTACCTTTTGGGACAAAACTAAAAGTAACGAGTGTGAAAACAAAAAAATCAGTATATGTAACGGTTACAGATAGAGGACCTTTTTCAAAGACAAAACATATCGATTTAACTCGAAAAGCATTTATGATGATTGCGCCAAATGCTTACGGTGGACATATAGAAGTAGATTTAGAGATCGTAAAAAAATAAATAAAAAGCCTTTTACCAACTTGTAAAAGGCTTTTTGCTTAAATATGCATTATAATATCTTTCATCATTAGTCACTTCTTTACCTAACCAATCAGGTTTTTCAAAAATGTCATTAATATTTGAAAGTTCTAATTCTGCTAAAATTAAACCTTTATTTTCTCCTTCAAAAACATCGACTTCAAACACATGGTTTCCATTGGGAATTAAATA
>CAYNNB010000030.1:0-9712 GCA_964398425.1 uncultured Flavobacterium sp. | reverse complement strand
ATTGCTGTTGGCGGTAGTGAAGTAAGAGGTGTGGTTAGTGCGGCTAGTTATGAAGCACGAAAATTTGGAGTAAAAAGTGCGATGAGTGGTGTTCAAGCTGCTCGTTTGTGTCCACAATTGATTTTTGTTCGTCCAAGATTTGATCGTTACAAAGAAATTTCAAAGCAAATTCGAGCTGTTTTTTTAGAATATACAGATTTAGTTGAACCCTTATCGCTTGACGAAGCTTATCTAGATGTAACAGAGAACAAGAAAGGAAACCCTAGTGCTACATTAATTGCTAAAGAAATTAGACAAAAAATTTTTGAAAAAACAGGTTTAACAGCTTCTGCTGGTATTTCCGTAAATAAATTTGTGGCTAAAATTGCTAGTGATTATAACAAACCAAACGGACAAAAAACAGTAAATCCAGATGAGGTTGAAGCCTTTATTGAAGTGTTAGATGTGAAGAAATTTTATGGTATAGGAAAAGTTACTGCTGAAAAAATGTATCAATTAGGGATATACACGGGGTTGGATTTAAAAAGTAAATCGTTAGAATATTTAGAGTATCATTTTGGTAATAGTGGGCAATCTTTCTATAATTTGTCAAGAGGAATTAGCTACAGTCAGGTGAAACCAAACAGACAAATGAAATCTATTGGAGCCGAACGCACTTTTAATGAAAACTTATCGTCAGAAATATACATGGAAGAGCGATTGGAAAATATTGCTTCCGAAATTGAACGACGAATCAAGAAATATAAAATTTCAGGAAAAACAATTACGTTAAAGATCAAATATTCCGATTTCTCACAACAAACTCGAAGTAAAACGTTGCCCTATTTTATTGCTGATAAAAGTCTGATTTTAGAAACGGCTAAAGAGTTACTATACCAAGAACGGCTGAAAGATTCTGTTCGTTTATTAGGTATTTCATTGAATAATTTAAATACCAATCAAAAAAAAAACATAGTGGTGCAATTAAAGTTTGAGTTTTAATTTGAAATTTTTATTAGCTCTAAATTTACAGCTTTTAGAACAAAATTTTATTTTAAAAAACTCACTAATTTCAACTATATTTGCAGATTAGAAAAGAATGTAACTCAAAGTTTTTGAAATTTTTAAGTTTGAAAAGAATAAATTCCGAAAAATTGAGTTTGAATTTTGAAGTTGAAACCGAACATGAAACACATTAGAAATTTTTGCATTATTGCACATATTGATCACGGGAAAAGTACATTAGCCGATCGCCTTTTGGGGGCTACACAAACTGTTACGGCTCGTGAA
Source organism: uncultured Flavobacterium sp. (assembly GCA_964398425.1). Taxonomy (GTDB): domain Bacteria; phylum Bacteroidota; class Bacteroidia; order Flavobacteriales; family Flavobacteriaceae; genus Flavobacterium. Next base: position 8,443 of record CAYNNB010000030.1, on the reverse strand, counting down.
GAAAAAGCACAATTATTAGACAATATGGACTTGGAGCGTGAACGTGGGATTACCATTAAAAGTCACGCCATTCAAATGGAATATACCTATAAAGGAGAACAATATATTTTAAATTTAATTGATACTCCAGGACATGTGGATTTCTCTTATGAAGTATCGCGTTCTATTGCAGCTTGTGAAGGAGCTTTGTTGATTGTAGATGCTGCACAAAGTATTCAAGCACAAACGATTTCTAATTTATATTTAGCATTAGAAAACGACTTAGAAATTATTCCTGTTTTAAATAAAGTAGATTTGCCTTCTGCCAACCCAGAAGAAGTAAGTGATGATATTATTGATTTACTAGGGTGTGATTTAGAAGATATTATCCATGCTTCTGGTAAAACTGGTTTTGGTGTAGATAAGATTTTAGAAGCAATTGTAGAAAAAATACCAGCTCCAAAAGGGGAAAAAGAAGAACCATTACAAGCCTTAATTTTTGACTCGCATTATAATCCTTTTCGTGGAATTGAAGTTATTTTCCGTGTGGTAAATGGGGAAATTAAAAAAGGCCAGAAAATTAAATTCATGGCAACTGGTAAAGAATATTATGCGGATGAAGTTGGGACATTGAAATTAAATCAGGTGCCAAAAAGTGTAGTTTCAACAGGTGATGTTGGGTATTTAATTTCAGGAATTAAAGAAGCAAAAGAAGTAAAAGTTGGTGATACTATTACAGATGCTGCGAATCCAACCAAAAACATGGTGTCTGGATTTGAAGACGTGAAACCAATGGTATTTGCCGGTATTTATCCAGTAGATACGGAAGACTATGAAGAATTAAGAGCTTCAATGGAAAAATTGCAGTTAAATGATGCTTCATTGGTATTTGCTGCAGAAAGTTCGGCTGCTTTAGGGTTTGGTTTCCGATGCGGATTCTTAGGGATGTTACACATGGAAATTATTCAAGAGCGTCTAGAACGAGAATTCAACATGACAGTAATTACTACTGTTCCCAACGTGTCCTACTTGGCTTACACAAAAAAAGAGCCTGATACACCTATCATCGTAAATAACCCAAGTGATTTACCTGATGCAACTAAATTAGACCGAGTTGAAGAACCTTATATCAAGGCAACTATTATTACGAAGTCAGATTTCGTTGGAAACGTAATGAGTTTGTGTATTGAAAAACGCGGACAAATTACAAATCAAACTTATTTAACACCTGAACGTGTTGAGTTGAATTTTGACATGCCTTTAGCGGAAATTGTATTTGATTTCTATGATCGATTAAAAACCGTATCAAAAGGTTATGCCTCTTTTGATTACCATCCAATTGGTATGCGCGAATCAAAATTAGTAAAAATGGACATCTTGTTAAATGCGAATCAATTAGATGCATTGTCAGCATTAATTCACGCAGATAACGCATATAATATTGGAAAGAAAATGTGTGAGAAATTGAAAGAATTAATTCCTCGTCAACAGTTTGAAATTCCCATTCAGGCCTCAATTGGAGCAAAAATTATTGCACGTGAAACAATAAAAGCATTGAGAAAAGATGTAACTGCAAAATGTTATGGAGGAGATATTTCTCGTAAGCGAAAATTATTAGAGAAACAGAAAAAAGGTAAAAAACGTATGCGTCAAGTTGGTAATGTCGAAATCCCTCAAGAAGCATTTATGGCAGTTTTAAAACTTAACGATTAATTAATTTTTTAACAAAAATAACATTAACACCTCAAAAATTTAATTTTTTTGAGGTGTTTTTTATTTTATATAGGCTTTTTTGTTATTTTTAATGAATTAAATCTCCAACATTAAAGCTATGCGATTATTCACTATATTAAGTGTTTTGTTTTTGTTGCCAGCCTATTCTCAAACTATTACGGTTGATGATACAACAAATTCTCCAGCTCAACTGGTTAATTTGTTGTTAGGGAATTCATGTGTTGAAGTTTCTAATATTAGTATTTCTTCACCTCAATCAGTGGCTTATTTTAATAAAAATGGTTCTGTTTTTCCTATTAATGAGGGAATAATAATTCGAAATGGAGTAGCAAATTATTCTGCAGGTGCTTACACTGGAAACAATTTGAATTCACAAATAAATTCTATTAATGACCCTTATTTGCAAAATTTGAGTAATTCAAGTGGGCAAATGGGTTCAATAACAGATGTGGCTTTTTTAGAGTTTGATTTTGTGCCTCTTTCAAGTAAGTTTAGTTTTGATTTTTTATTTGCTTCAAATGAATATGGACAATATCAATGTGGGTTTAGTGATGTTTTTGCATTTGTATTGACAAACTTAAATACAGGAGTATCTAATAATTTAGCTGTTATCCCAGGTACATCAACACCAGTTACTGTTAAAGACATTAGAAATTCAGCCTATAACAATGCTTGTGCTTCAATAAACCCTATATTTTTTGGAACTTATAATGTAGGCAATCCAACAGCTGCACTTAATATGCGTGGTAATACTGTAGTAATGAATGCCTCTTCTATAGTAACCCCTAATACTCCGTATAAAATAAGATTAGTCATAGGTGATTATAACGATGCTAACTTTGATTCAGCTGTTTTTTTAGCTGCTGGAAGTTTTACAACAACGTTAGATCTTGGGCCAAATCGAATTATTTGTGATGGCGATGAAGCTATATTGAATACAAACTTAGACAATACTTACACTTATACATGGTATAGAAATGGTGTTGTTATTCCTGGAGCCAATGCCTCTTCTTACACGGTAACAACTTTTGGTACTTATAAAGTTGAGGCAGTTAAAGGTTCTTGTTTTATTACTGATACAATAGTGTTTTCTAATTTAGCTGTAAGCAACCCCATCGATTTACAGACTTGTAATACGGGGGCATCGAGTTATGTCTTCAATTTAAGTACAAATAATGAATCACAATTAGGAATCAATGTTTCTATTTATGATGTTTTTTATTATGAATCTTTAGCAGATATTGCCTCTAATACACCAATATCTAATCCTGCTGCCTTTTCAAGTCCGGGAGCTCAAACTATTTATTTGAAAATTTTTAATACAGTTACAGGTAAATTTTGTAATGCCGTTTATACGTTTAATTTAATTGTCAATAATCCTGTAATTGCCACACAACCACAACCTGTTTTATTATGTCAATCAACCGGAGGATCGGACACATCTTTTGGGTTGAATGCATTAGATCCTCAGGTGTTAAATGGTTTATCTGCCTCAAGTTATACAGTAAGTTATCATCTTTCTTCTGCAGAAGCTAATTCAGGATCAAATCCAATTACTAATGTTACTATCCCAAGCGGAGCATCTACAATTACCGTTCATATTAGAATTCAAGATAACTCAAATTCATCATGTTTTGATACCACTTCTGTTACCATTACAGTGAATCCGTTACCAATTGTTGATGATATTCCAGATCCTACAGAGTGTTCTGATTTTGTCGTTCCAATTCTAACAAATGGTACTGTTTTTTCTGGGCCAAATGGTACAGGAACACAATACAATCCAGGTGATATAATTGATTCACAAGGTACTTATTATATTTTTGTTGGTCCAGATGCCAATGGTTGTACAAATCAGTCTTCATTTTTCATAACGATGATTGATGAATTTGTACCTAAGCGAGATAATTGTGGAAGTTTTGTTGTTCCAATACCTCCAAAAAATGTTGGTGCTTTTTATACGGCTCCTGGAGGCCCAAGTGGATCAGGTACATTAATACCTTCAGGCACAGTTTTTACAAATACAGGATCAACTTCTATAACTCAAAATATCTATTATTATGCTGAGGTAAACGGTGTTTTTTGTAGAGATCAATTGTTCACTATTTATATTCATCCTGTTCCATTAGTTGATCAAATTTCAGATGTAGTTACCTGTGATTCTTTTGTTTTACCACCGCTCATACATGGTTCTTATAATACAATGGCAGATGGAACTGGTTTAACATTGAATCCTGGAGATATAATTAGTGTGAATGGTCCTAATTTTCCTGGTACTTATTACGTATTTAATTCGGCACCCCATATCACAAGTCAGGGACAACCAAGGTCTTGTACAGCTAATGATCCTTTTGTTGTAAGTTTGGTTGATACTTCACAGTTTACAGCTATTAGTCGTTGCGGTTCATATACATTACCAGCTATTTCTTTTGGAGGATATTTTTCAGCACCTTTTGGTGGTGGATTATCAATTGATCCTGCTATTCCAATTACTACTTCTCAAGTAGTTTACTATTTTGCAAATACAACAACGTTGCCTAATTGTACAAACAATTTGAATTTTAATATAACTATCTACCCTTTGCCAGTAATGGATCCTAATCCAAGCGGTACTTATTGCGGAGAGTTTTCATTACCAGTACTTTCAAATGGAGGAGTTTATTATAAATTATCTGGAGGGCCAAGTGTTCTAGGTCAAACCCAGTTGATTCCTGGTCAATTAATAGATTTGACAGGGACAAACTTAAGTCCAGGGACTTATTATATGTTTTATGGTCCTGATATTAATGGATGTTCTACCGAGCAGGCATTTACTATAAATATTAATCCATTTCCGCCAACAGATGGTGTTTTAGATCGGTTTGAATGTAATCCTTATTCGATACCAACACCTGTACACGGACAAATATATACAGCTCCAGGAGGTCCAAGTGGAGGAGGAACTTTAGTTAACTCTTCCCAAGTTTTCAATAATACGAACACTTTTTATATTTATAATATTAACCCAGTTACATTATGTAAGAGGGATTTACCTTTTACTATAAATTACGTAGGTATAAATCTGCCTAATTATTCAGATATAAACGTTTGTGAATTTGAAAATTATGTTCTACCACCATTAACACATATAGCTCCTTCTCCAGACAATTATTCGATTGGCTATTTTTATGACCAAGCTGGGACTATTCCTGTTCCAAATGGAACTATTTTTAATACTCCAAATACAGTAACAAAAATATGGGTAGTGGCTAAAAATGGAGATAGGATTACCTGTACTGCTAGAGATAGTTTTGATATTATCGTTTCTAAAACGCCTGATTTAAGTGCTTTAGGATTAGTTTTTGATAATGAAGAGTGTGGCACTTATGCATTACCCGCTTTACCAACGGTGCCTTACAATATTGGTTATTTTTCACAACCTGGTGGTGTTGGCCCAATTACCAATTTTAATGTTGTTAATACCACTGGAAGCCCAGAAACGTATACATATTATGTATATGCTTCAGCAACAAATAACACAAATTGTAACGATGAAATTTCTTTCACTTTTACTGTTTACCCTTTGTTAAACATAGTCTTACAAGACGGATTTATTTGTGTTGATCCTGCGACAAATAATACTTTGAGAACTTATACGATTTCAACAGGATTAAATCCAGCTATTTATACAGTAAATTGGTATTTAAATGGCGTGTTAATGGGAACGGGACCAAATTATATAGCTTCTCAAGTAGGTACTTATGACGTAAAGTTTATTAAACTAACACCAGATATTGGCGCTGATTGTAATTATAGAGACACGACTGTAACGGTTTTTGCTTCGGGTCCTGCATCAGCTGGATATGAGGTAAGTAATGCTTTTGAATGGAATACTTTTATTTCTGTTGTTATAAATAGCGGATTTGGTCAATATGTTTATCAATTGGAGTATCCAGACGGAACTTTTGGTGAAATTCAAACGAGTAATCTTTTTACAAATTTAGAAACGGGTATTTATAATGTTCATATTTATGATATTTTGGCAGGATGTTCACCATCTTTTGTAGGACCAATTCATATTATTAATTATCCAAATTATTTTACACCAAATGGAGATGGATATAATGATTATTGGAATATTACTGATTTTAAACATCAACCAGGAGCTGTGATTAATATTTTTGATCGTTACGGGAAGTTAATTAAACAGATGTCACCTGCATCTATAGGATGGGATGGTAAACTTAATGGTAAAGATTTACCTTCAACGGATTATTGGTTTACCATAGAATATACCACACCTAAAAATGAGAAAGCCATTTTTAAAGCACATTTTTCATTAAAGAGGTAATATAAAAAAGGAAGCCATTTGGCTTCCTTTTTTATAAAACTTAATTATTATCTTCTTTTTTGTCTTTATTTAATAGGTTAGGGTCTTCTTTAACGAGTTTGTTTTTAGTTGGTAATTTATAGTTTAATGAAAAACCAAAACGTCTGGTATCTGATTTATTTTCTAAATATACCGGTGTACCAATTGAACTAAACACGCCTTTATTTGTATTTAATACATCATCCGCATATAGTGAAATGGTAAGTTGTTCGTTTAAGAATTTTTTTGAAAAGCTAAAATCTAAACTGTGGTTTAGTGGTTTTTCGATATAAAAATAATAGTTGTTACCGCCTGAGGTTAAGTAACTATAATTTGTAACAAATTTGATGTCTTTGGGTAGAATAATTTGCGACATGAAATTAAAAATCCAAAAACCATTGGTTTCAAAGTCGGGTAATTCTTGTACTTGATAACCCGCATATATATACAAAAAATTTATTTTATCTGGATTGAAATCAAATTTCATGGTTTCTGCTAATCCTTTAGTAAAAAGCATATAAGGTAAAGGTAAACCAATGTTAAAATTATGGATTTTAATTTGGGATACATTAATTGACGTATTCAACATACTGTTGTTGTTTTCCGTAATGCGATTAACTACCTGATTGTTTGCAATACTTACATTATAACCTATATAAGCATAATCAAAGGCACTTATTTTTACTTCGTAATTATCATAAATTGTAGGTTGTAAATTTGGATTTCCTGCATAGCTTACATTTTGATTTTGATACGTAGTATTATTTGGATTTAATGCGGAGGTACTTGGCAAGGCTATTTTTTTATTATAGTTCATGTTCAAGAAAATTTGAGGCATGAAGTTATATTGCAAACTTGCATTTGGAAAAAACTTGAACTGATTAAACGGAATTAAAGGTGTTGTATTGGTGTTTCCTTTTATTAAATAATCTTCCGTTCTTCCTCCAACAATAAAATCGAATTTGTTCCACTTTGCTTGAAATTCTAAATAGGTAGCTGCAGTTCTTCTACTATAGTTTAAATTCGTTATATTTTGACTTTTTGTATTAAAATGTAATTCATCATATAAGGTTCCCACGCTTACTTTGCCTTCATCTAGAATTTTAATAGGTTGTGAAAAATCGATTTTAAAGTTATAATAGTCTTGATTTGAAGTATTGTCTAAAAGAGCTAGGTTGTTTAATCTAGATCTAAAATTAAAATCGGAATGATTGTTAGTATAATTAAAAAGGAAATCCAATTTTTTATTCTTATCATTAAATCTTTTTTGATACGTCCATGCAGCACTTTGTCTGAAATATTTTGTGTTTGATAAATCATCCGAATTAAAATTGAATCCTTCTCCCGAAGTGTAACTGGTGTTGTTGTTGTAATTGACATCATAATTCAGAATCATTCGATCCTTTTTAAAGTCAAAAGTTAAAGCTGTTTTGGCATAATTACCTCTTATATAACGATCGGCAAGTGTATTGGAAAGTAAAGTGGTTGTTGTGCTTTTATTTTCTACTTTATTCCATTGTGCTGCTTCTCGATAATTTTGTCCAACATTGAATTGCCAAGCAAAATACTTGTTTCTAGCATTTAGTAAAATACTATTATTAGTGCGTAAACGAAAATCATTGTAATTTGTAAAATTTGAACTATTCGTATAGGTAGCACTAAGGTATTTTTTTGCATTTTTGCTTGTAATAATATTTAAAATCGCACCTCCAGAAGTAGCTGGAAACTCGGCTCCAGGTTGGGTAATGATTTCAATTTTTTCGACGGAATTAGCGGGCATACCTTCTAAAAATGAAGTTAATTCATTTGATGAAATATTTAAAGGCCTACTGTCTAGATACACATCTAATAATTTACCTTGATACATCATTCCTGCTACATCTGAAGAAATTAATCCTGGGATTTTTTTTAGTCCTTCCATCACTGTACCAGAATTTAAATGAGATTGCGAGGCAAAATCGAAAATGGTGCGGTCTGCTTTGTGTTCTATTGCTTTTTTTGTTTTAACAATTTTAATTTCTTCAATTTGTTTGTCTGATGCAGAGTTGTTTTTATTTTGACCTATTGTTAGATAAGTTACAAAGCTAAAAATGATGAGGAAGCTTTTTTTCATGTCTTACGAAATGTTTTTTCAAGTATTTCGTTACAAATATATTGCTTTTTTATGAAAAAAAATTTTCTTGTCTAGCCCTGATGGAAGCAAACTACCATGTAGTGCGAACAGCAGGAGAAAGAGTGAATCTTAAGATGGGGTGGTGCTCCAAAAAAAAAGGAAGCCAATTTAGCTTCCTTTATATTATTCTACTTCTGATACCCTTAAGGTATTCACCATTCCTTTATTTGCAATTGGCATAGCAGCTAGATTTATTACCATATCTCCTT
>CAYNNB010000029.1:3866-27257 GCA_964398425.1 uncultured Flavobacterium sp. | reverse complement strand
TCAAAGTGGTTAAAATTAACCATGAGTTCAAAAACGTAGTAGTATCTCACAAAGCATTAATCGAAGCTGATATCGAAGTTCAGAAAAAAGAAATCATCGGTCAGTTAGAAAAAGGTCAAGTATTAGAAGGTGTGGTGAAAAACATCACTTCTTATGGGGTATTTATTGACTTAGGAGGTGTTGACGGATTAATCCACATTACTGACTTATCTTGGTCAAGAATTAACCACCCATCTGAAGTATTAGAATTAGACCAAAAATTAAACGTAGTAATCTTAGACTTTGATGATGAGAAAACTCGTATTCAATTAGGTTTAAAACAATTAAATGCTCATCCTTGGGATGCTTTAGATGCTAACTTAAAAGTTGGAGATAAAGTAAAAGGTAAAGTAGTTGTTTTAGCTGACTACGGTGCTTTCATCGAAGTAGCTGAAGGTGTTGAAGGGTTAATCCACGTTTCTGAAATGTCATGGTCAACTCACTTAAGAAGTGCTCAAGACTTCGTAAAAGTTGGTGATGAGGTTGAAGCAGTAATTTTAACTTTAGATAGAGAAGAAAGAAAAATGTCTTTAGGTATCAAACAAATGACTACTGATCCTTGGACAGATATTACAGCTAAATACCCAGTAGGTTCTAAACATACAGGTATCGTTAGAAACTTTACTAACTTCGGAATTTTCGTTGAGTTAGAAGAAGGTATCGATGGTTTAGTGTATATTTCTGATTTATCTTGGACTAAGAAAATTAAACACCCATCTGAATTTGTTAACGTAGGTGACAAATTAGACGTTGTGGTATTAGAATTAGACGTTGAAGGTAGAAAATTATCTTTAGGTCACAAACAAACTACTGAAAACCCTTGGGATAAAGTAGAAGCTAATTTCGCTGTAGGATCAGTACACAATGGTACTATCACTGAAATGGTTGACAAAGGTGCAACTGTTGATTTTGGTGATAATGTACAAGGTTTTGTTCCAACTCGTCATTTAGAGAAAGAAGATGGTAAAAAATTGAAAAAAGGAGATGCTGCTGAATTCAAAGTAATTGAGTTTAACAAAGAATTCAAAAGAATTGTAGCTTCTCATACAGCTATCTTTAGAGAAGAAGAAGAAAAAGCAGTTAAAGAAGCTGAAGTAAAATCAACTTCATCTAATAATGCAGAGAAATCTACTTTAGGTGATATTGATGCATTAGCTGAATTAAAAGCTAGAATGGAAAAAGGAGAATAATCCTCATCTTTTCAAAATAAAGTAAATCCCAATCAGCAATGATTGGGATTTTTTATGTCACTTTTTTTGTTGTAAATAAAATAATTTTGAAGGTGTGTTTTAGTAAAATAGACTTTTGATTATACTAAAAAAGCCATGCTTATATTTTAAGCATGGCTTTAGTTTATGTAATTATTTTTATGTTTAACTTCTTAAAGTAGCTCCTGCTTGGCTTTCAAAATTTGACATTAGCTTACTCATAATCTTGTCAATTTGAGTGTCAGTTAAGGTTTTAGCAGAGTCTTGTAAGATAAAACTAAGGGCATAAGATTTCATTCCCTCTGGTAGATTTTTACCTTCATAAACATCAAATAAATTAATTTCTTTAAGTAATGTTTTCTCAGTTTGTTTAGCGATTGAATACAATTGCTCAAAAGTAATGTTTTGATCTACTAATAATGCTAAATCTCTTCTCACTTCAGGGAATTTAGGAATTTCAGTAAGTTTAATTTTATTTGAAACATATTTTTGTATTGCTTCCCAGTTTAAGTCAGCAAAGAAAACTTCTTGTTTTATATCAAAATGCTTTAAAATAGATTTTTTGATAGTTCCTAATTCACCTATGATTTCAGCCCCAATGGTTAGCGCTATTCCTTCGGCAAAAACATCTTGTGATACAGGTATTGTTTTTACCTTTTTGTCTAAGTTCAACTTAGATAATAGATGTATTACATATCCTTTAAATAAGAAGAAATTACTATTTTGTTGCGTGTAATTCCAAGTTTCCTTTTGCGCATTACCCGTTACTGTTAAAGTTAAATGTTTTCTTTCTGTATAGTTGCTTTCAACACGGTGGTAGGTTTTGCCAAATTCATACAGTTTTAAGTCGGTGTTGCGTCTGTTGGCATTGTGTGAAACAGCTTCTAAAGCAGAAAATAACATCGACTGACGCATTACTGATAAATCGCTGCTCAAAGGGTTTAACATGGCCACAGTTTCTTCTTTTTTCACTTGATTTGAAAGACCAATGTAAGAGGAAGTAGTTAACGAATTAGCCATCATTTCATTAAATCCTAATGAACACAATTGATTTGCAATAATGTTTTGTACCTTAAATTCTTCTGTTCTTGAAGAATTGGCTACAGATGCATTGATCTTATTTGGGATTTTAATACTATTATAGCCATATACACGAAGAATTTCCTCTATAACATCCACTTCACGTTGAACATCTACTCGGTAAGAAGGAATCACTAAACCTAAACCAGCATCAGTAATACTATTTACTTTGATGTCTAAAGAGGCTAATATTTTCTTGATGGTTTCTTTTTTCAATTCTTCACCTATTAATTTATTGACTTTGTCAAAGGTTAAAAATACCTTAAAGTCTTCTATCTTCTTAGGGTAAATGTCAACTATATCAGATGTGATTTCACCACCAGCAACTTCTTGAATCAATAAAGCGGCTCTCTTTAAAGCGTAAACCGTAATTTCTGGATCAATTCCTCTTTCAAAACGGAAAGAAGCATCCGTACTTAATCCATGTCTTTTTGCGGTTTTTCTAATAGAAACAGGATTGAAATATGCACTTTCTAAGAAAATGTTAGTAGTGCTTTCAGTTACACCAGATTGCAATCCTCCAAATACCCCAGCTATACACATCGGACCTGATTCATCACAAATCATTAAGTCTTCTTCGTGTAATGTACGTTCTACTTCATCTAATGTGATAAATTTAGTTCCAGCTTCAACTGTTTTAATGAATACTTTATTTCCTTTAATTTTATTAGCATCAAAGGCATGTAGTGGTTGTCCTAACTCGTGTAAAACATAGTTTGTAACGTCTACAATATTGTTTTTTGGAGTTAATCCAATTGCTTTTAAACGATTCTGTAACCAACTAGGAGAAGGTTTAACACTTACACCTGAGATTGTGACTCCAGCATAGCGAGGGGCTAATTTAACATCTACTACGTTAACATCTATTTTTAGCGTTCGTTTATCTACTTTAAATTTGCTAACTGAAGGTGTTATTAGTTCTGTATTTACATTACTCTGTATAAGACCGGCTCTTAAATCACGAGCAACTCCCATGTGACTCATAGCATCTGCACGATTTGGGGTTAATCCAATTTCAAATACTTCGTCAACTTCAATATTGTAAACTTTGCTTACAGGCGTACCAGGTTTTAAATCATCGGCTAAAATTAGGATACCGTCATGGCTATCTCCTAGACCAATTTCGTCCTCAGCACAAATCATACCATGACTTTCTTGACCTCTAATTTTTCCTTTTTTAATTTCAAATGCGTTTCCTTCTTTATCATAAAGTTTAGTGCCAATAGTAGCTACGGGTACTTTTTGTCCTGCGGCCACATTACTAGCACCACATACAATTTGTACAGGTGGAGTGCCGTCACCTAGATCAACTGTTGTGATTTTTAATTTATCAGCGTCAGGGTGTTTTTCACAAGTCAATACATGTCCAACTACAATACCCTTTAAGCCGCCTTGAACACTTTCAAAAGAATCAACGGCTTCTACTTCTAATCCTAAATCTGTTAATAAGGCTGATACTTCTTCTGATTTCCAGTCGATTTTAATAAATTGTTTTAACCAATTGTATGAAATACGCATTTTTATTCGATTTTTTTAAGTGTGCAAAGATAAGAATTTGTCTTCAGATATGATAGGTTTTTTTTAATGTGCAACTAAAATGTAATCAAGTGAAAATTTTTTATGATTTCTTTAACAACCAATCTAGACATTTTGTAATTTTGTAGCTTGTTTATTTAATTTTAAAATGGAAAAAAATGGACATTCACTGCATAAACTCTCAGCAGCTGGATTATTAGTTACCCTTGGAATTATTTATGGAGATATTGGTACTTCTCCGCTCTACGTTCTAAATGCTATCATCGGATCACATGCCATTGATGGTGATGTTATAAAAGGAGCCATTTCGTGTATTTTTTGGACCTTAACACTTCAAACTACTGTAAAATATGTTATTCTAACATTGCAAGCAGACAATAACGGTGAAGGAGGTATATTCTCTCTCTATGCTTTAATTAGAAAAGCTAAAATCAAATGGTTGTTATTTCCAGCTATTATTGGTGGAAGTACATTATTAGCAGATGGTATCATTACTCCTCCAATTTCAGTTTCTTCTGCGATTGAAGGGTTGAAAACCTTAAATCCAGAAATTGAAACTATGCCCATTGTTTTAGTTATTTTAACATTATTATTTGCTATACAACAGTTTGGAACCAAATTTATTGGTAGATTCTTCGGACCAATCATGTTGCTTTGGTTTGGGATGTTAGCTGTTTTAGGTATTGTACAAATGTTTGAGAATTTAGATATTTTATCTTCTTTAAATCCTTATTATGCCTACAAGTTATTGTCTACAAAAGGTGGTATAGTCTATTTAGGGGCAGTGTTTTTGTGTACAACAGGAGCAGAAGCTTTGTATTCAGATTTAGGACATTGTGGTAAACAAAACATTCGTATCAGTTGGATATTTGTTAAAGCCGCTTTAATCTTGAATTATTTAGGACAAGGAGCTTGGTTAATCAATCACGAAGGAAGTACACTAGCCGAAGCAGGTATCACTAATCCTTTCTTCGGAATTATGCCTCAATGGTTTGTTCCAATAGGTATTGGTATTGCAACAACCGCTGCTGTTGTAGCTTCTCAGGCATTAATCAGTGGTTCATTTACATTAATAAATGAGGCAATTCGATTGAATTTTTGGCCAAAAGTTAAAATTAAATACCCTACTGATTTAAAAGGTCAAATTTATATTCCTTCTATTAATTGGTTGTTATGGGCAGGATGTATATTCATTGTATTGTATTTTCAAGAAGCTAAATATATGGAAGCGGCCTATGGTTTGGCTATTGTTTTGACTATGTTAATGACAACAACGCTTCTTAATTATTACATGATTATTAAACGTTACAATAAACTTTTAATTTTAGTAGTTATTGCAACTTATGTAGTTATTGAAGCCGCATTTTTGTATTCTAGCTTAGGTAAATTCCATGAAGGTGGTTTCATTACATTGATTATAGCATCAATATTATTTACCACAATGATGGTTTGGTATTTTGCTCGAAAAATTAGAAATCGTTATGTTGTTTTTGAGAAACTAGATACTTATTTACCGGTTTTGGAAGACTTGAGTAAAGACTTAACCGTGCCTAAATATGCTACCAATTTAGTTTATTTAACCAGCGCAGATAATAGATATGAGATAGAATCTAAAATTTTATATTCAATTTTGAATAATCAGCCTAAACGTGCTGATGTATATTGGTTTGTCCACGTGCATGTGGTTGATGAACCTTACACAATGGAATATCGAGTGTGTGAATTTATCCATGATGATGTTATTCGTATTGATTTTCGTCTAGGTTTTAGGGTGGCTCCTAAAATTAGCGCTATGTTTAAAATGGTGGTAAAAGATATGGTAGAAAAAGGAGAGGTAGATGTTATTAGTCGTTATAAATCACTACACAAGAATAATATTATTGGGGATTTTCGTTTTGTGATGATTGAGAAATTTATTTCTTATGATAATGTTTTACCTTTTTATGAGAAATTAATTTTAGATGCTTATAATGTGCTGAAGAAGATGGGACTTTCAGAGGAAAAGGCATTTGGTTTAGACCCAAGTTCAGTTACCATCGAAACTTTCCCTTTAATGATTTCAGAAAGTAAAAAGATTAAACTTAAACGTATAGACTAAAGAAAGTTATATATTTTTTCAAGCGGCTTTTAGCCGCTTTTTTTATTTTAATCTTTTGTAAAATAAGAATATACTAAATAAAATAACTATATTTTTTAGTTATTTAAAAAAAATTAATGAAAAAAATAGTGAATTGATAAAATTGTGCTATAGGTTGAAATAATTGTGCTATTTATTAATAGAAATGAATTTTACATTTGAAATAAACAAATAAACGTATAATTATGAGCAATTTAATTCAACGACCACAATTAAAAGATAAGTATGATAATTTTATCAATGGAGCTTGGACAGCTCCTTCTACGGGTCAATATTTTGAGGTACTTTCTCCAGTAGATGGAAAATTAATGGCAAAGGCTGCCCATTCAGCTAAATTAGATATTGAGATGGCGGTAGATGCGGCCTATGATGCATTTCAAACTTGGAGTCAAACTTCCAAAACAGAAAGAAGTATTATTCTAAATAAAATTGCAGACCGTATTGAAGCAAATTTAGAATATATTGCAGCTGTAGAAACGCTAGATAACGGGAAGGCTATCAGAGAAACCATGGCAGCTGATATTCCTTTAGCAATTGATCATTTTAGATATTTTGCTAGTGTGATTCGTGCAGAGGAGGGTTCCATTAGCGAATTAGATAAAAATACAGTTTCTATTATTGTGCACGAGCCTATTGGTGTAGTTGCCCAAATTATTCCTTGGAATTTCCCAATATTAATGGCTGTTTGGAAATTAGCTCCAGCTTTAGCAGCAGGAAATTGTGTAGTGTTAAAGCCTGCAGAAAGTACACCTATTTCAGTTATGGTTTTGATGGAACTTATTCAAGATTTAATTCCAGCAGGGGTAATTAATGTGGTGAATGGTTTTGGTGCAGAGTTAGGACGCACTTTGGTAACAAATCCAAAAGTAGCAAAAGCAGCTTTTACTGGTTCTACTGCTACTGGAAGAATGGTGATGCAGTATGCTACAGAAAATATTATTCCAGTAACTTTAGAATTAGGAGGAAAATCGCCAAATATCTTTTTCCCTTCAGTAATGGATGCTGACGATGAATTTTTTGACAAAGCACTTGAAGGGGTGGCTTTATTTGCACTAAATCAAGGTGAAGTATGTACTTGTCCATCACGATTATTAGTACATGAATCTATTTTTGATGCTTTCATGGAGCGTGCTATTCAGCGAATTAAAGCAATTAAAACCGGAAATCCTTTTGATCCAACTGTTATGATGGGTGCTCAAGCATCACAAATTCAAAAAGATAAAATTTTATCTTACATAAAATTAGGAAAAGAAGAAGGTGCCGAATTATTATGTGGTGGAGATGTAAATCATTTAGGAGGAGAATTAGAAGGAGGATATTACATTCAACCTACAGTATTCAAAGGACATAACAAAATGCGCATTTTCCAAGAAGAAATTTTCGGACCAGTGCTAGCCGTAACTTCATTCAAAACTACTGAAGAAGCAATAGCCATTGCTAATGACACTATGTATGGATTAGGTGCAGGTGTTTGGACACGAGATGCGCATGAATTATATCAAGTGCCTAGAGCTATAAAAGCTGGTAGAGTTTGGGTTAATCAATATCACGCTTATCCAGCAGGTGCTCCTTTTGGAGGATATAAACAATCGGGAATTGGTAGAGAAAATCATAAAATGATGTTAGATCATTACCGTCAAGCTAAGAATATGTTGATTTCATATGATAAAAACAAATTGGGATTCTTTTAAAATGTTTATTTAAAGGATAGTTTTTAACCGCAGATTTTCATTAAAATGAGAATTTGCGGTTTGTGTTTAATTAAATTTAGAGGTAAATGAAACGATTAAGCGTAACACCAAAAGCAATGGAAGTTATTCAATTGCTAGAAGAAAAGTTCGGTAATTTAATGTTTTATCAAGCAGGGGGGTGTTGTGAAGGAACACAACCCCAATGTTTTGAAGAGGGAGGTTTTTATTTAAGAACTGGGGATGTTTGTATAGGTGAAATTAAAGAATATAAATTTTGGATTGATAAAGATTTGTTTGAATATTGGAAATATTCACATTTTGAATTGGATGTAACCGATGGGTTTGGTCCAGGTGGATTTTCGCTAGAAACGCCTTTTGGAAAAACATTTAAAGTAAATTATCGCTTATTTACTGATGAGGAAATAAATACATTACCTGATGTAATTCGTTGGGAATAAATTAGCTATTGTAATTCATCAATTGGTATTGTTTAGGAGTTACCCCTTCATATTTTTTGAAAATTCTAATAAAGTAATTGCAGTCTTCAAAACCAGAAGCATAAGAAACTTCATTTATTTGCATGTTTGGATTACTTAATAATTTTTTTGCATATTTAATTTTCTCATTTAATATATATTCAATAGGGCTCATTCCCATTTCTCTTTTAAAGTATCGGTAAAATGAGGTAGTACTCATACAAGCTTGATCGCTTAAGTCTTTCAATTGTATTGATTCTCTAATATTTTTTCTAATATAGTCTATGCTTGGCGATATAGGACTATTTGTGTCTAATAAGGTGGTATTATCAAATCGTTTTACTGTTTGTGTTTGTATGATTCTAATAATGAGTTCCTTTAAGGTTAAATCAGCAATCACATCTTTGGTAATTGAAGACCCCATGCATTCTTTTATTAATTTATTGATGGTAGCTGCTAGTTCAACATTGTTATAAAAAAAATAGTTTTCATGATCTAATTTCCAACTGTTGTTTTTGCCCTCTTTTGGGTATTTTTCGTTTAAATAATCTAAAGTATCTAAAATGATTTTATGATCAATTGCTAAAGCAATACATTGTGTTGGATTATCTTTACTAGCTTCAGGAAAATCAATTTTCATTTCAACATTTTGAGGCACAATTACGGTTTCTCCAGGTAAATATTCAAAACTTGGGTCTTCAAATAAATGCATTACTTTTTTTCCACGTAACATACTAGTAACAACTAAATCATTAAATTTTAATGGAACCAACTCTGATTCTTGATAGGTTTCAAAAATATTTAATTCACAATGATTTAATGAAAAAATCGTTCGGTTTTCAACTAGTGTTTTTAACGATTTTTCATGAGTTAATTGTGGTGTAAATAATAAAGCTTTATTTGGCATAAGTAGTTCCTTTATAAAAGCAATATACAAAAAAAGCAACTATTCTTAGTTGCTTTCAATTTATTTTTTTAAGAAAGAAATCAGTCCTTTGAAATAGGTTTTTTGATCGTCATAAAAGGCCATGTGACTGCCTTTAGGACAATATAAAAAAGTTCCCTTTTGTACTAATTTAGCAATTTCTTCCATGTGCTTAGGGTCCATAGTGTCATACTTAGCACCAATACTTAAAGTAGGGACTTTAATATACTTTAAGTCCTTTTTACGATCCCATTTTTCTAATTTTCCCGAAATTCCAAATTCACTGGGACCTTGCATAGTAACGTACAGTGATTGATTCATCTTACTGAATGATCGTGTTACGGGTTCTGGCCAATCCTTTGAAGGAAAACGTAAAACATGTTTTTCATAAAAATGAGGTGTTAATAGTTCCATATATCTTGGATTTGAAAAGTCTTTATTAGCTTCAATACGTCTTATTTCATCCAATATTTTTGGTTCAAATTGAGGGGCAAGAACTTCCTCAGCATATTTACCGTATTCTGGACAACTAGCCATCATATTAGAAATTATCAAACCCTTCATATTATTTTGGTATTTTAACGTATATTCCATAGCTAAAATTCCACCCCAAGAATGTCCTAACAAATAAAAATTAGAAGCATTTAAACCTAATGCTTTTCGCACTTGTTCTACTTCTTCTACATATCGTGGCAAATCCCAAATAGATGTATCTTTTGGATTATCAGAATTGCCACAGCCTAATTGGTCATAATATATAAATTCAATTCCTTCAGCAGGAAAATAATTTTCGAAACATTCAAAATATTCATGAGTGGCTCCTGGTCCACCATTTAAAAGCAAAACTTTTATTTTAGGGTTGTTTCCAATGCGCTTGGTCCAAATCTTAAATAATCCTTTAGAAGTTTGAATAGGTATCATTTTTATTCCCCCATTTTGGATGCTGTCAGTTGATTTTTTATAGTATTCAGAAATTTTGATTATGGAATTATCCTCTTTTTTACAGCTCCATAAACTTATAAAAAGTAGCAAAAATGCAACTATTTTTTTCATGAGTTTTATTTTTAGGGTAAGTTACAAAATTTCTTCCACGTGTTTTTTAATGTTTGCGGCTATTTTTGTAATAGGTAAATCATTTTCATCACCACCAAAAGGGTCTTCAATTTCTTCCGCAATTAACTCTAAACTAGCTAATACATAGAAAATAAATATTACAACAGGTATAACATAGTACCCCAAGCTAAAAACAAAGCTAAAAGGTAAAGTCATAATATAAAAGAAAATAAATTTTTTAATGAAAGCACTATAGGAATAGGGAATGGGCGTGTTTTTAATACGTTCACAAGCTCCACAAACTTCAGTAAAAGCTCGTAACTCACTGTTAATTATAATGAGTTGGTCTCCAGTTATACGGTTAGATTTATATAAATCATTAATTTTTGAAAATAGCATTTTGGCTACTTGATTTGGCTTGTGTTTGGTATGATCGATTTCAAGATTGAACCCTTCAAATAACACTTTACTCACCTCTTCATTAGTTAAGTGTTTGGCTAATATAGAAGCATAACTTGGAATCAATTTTTTAAAATAATATTTATCGTTTTCATTTTCTAAAATGCAAGATAATTTTAAAGCTAAATTTCTACTATTATTAACTAGATTACCCCATAATTTTCTTCCTTCCCACCATCGATCATAAGCAGTATTCGTACGATAAGCCAAAAGTAACGACAATACAAAACCAACAGTGGTATGCATTATAGAAATATTTCTTACATGACTGTTCTCACTAAGTTTGAAGTAGTGAATCTCGAAATAGCAAATTGTCCCTGAATATATTCCAATAAGAAACATCATGGGTAACAGTTTTCTAAATGTATCTGATTTATGAAATTTAAATATAAATGTGATCCAATCTTTTGGGTTGTATTGTACCATAGAATTAATTTAAGTTCAGTGTACCAGCCAATTCTTTTAAACTAATTTCTGCTAATTTAGTAAGGTATTTGGCATTGCTTAATCGAACTAAAGCA
The DNA here is from genome assembly GCA_964398425.1 of uncultured Flavobacterium sp. Taxonomy (GTDB): domain Bacteria; phylum Bacteroidota; class Bacteroidia; order Flavobacteriales; family Flavobacteriaceae; genus Flavobacterium. Next base: position 16,132 of record CAYNNB010000029.1, on the reverse strand, counting down.
GTTACATAATTTTCTTGAGCAGTTCTAAATTCGATAGTAGTAATTGTGCCAATTTTAAATTTTGCTAATGTAATGTCTAGATTTTGTTTGGCAATTGCTACATTTTTATCTTCAACTTGTATCAAATTTAAATTTGATTGATAACTAGCGTAAGTACTAGCAAGTTGAGCATGTAAATTTTGTTTAAACAAACTAACTTGTGTAGAGGCATTTTCAATTCCAATTTTGGCTATTTTTTCGTTTCTATTTTGACTCATTCCATTGAAAATTGGCATAGAGGCTGAGATTCCATAAACAAAACCATTTCCATTAGATTGTGTTACAAAGCCTAATGAAGCTTCACTTCTTGTAAAGTTGTAGCCAGAATTGATTCGAACTGTAGGATAGCGATTTCCTTTGGTTTCTTTCAGTTGTAATTCTGCAATTTTTTTATTTAAAATCTGAGCTTGCAGTTCTGGATTTTGTTGTTCGGCGGCCTCTTTAAGGGGTTGTAAAGTTAAGGTGGGATCAATGTTAATTTCTTTTTCAACAGTAAAATCGGTCATGATGTCACGAGCTAATATCTCATTCAATTTAATTTTCGACATTTGATACATTTCTAAAGCTTTCAATCGATTGCTAATATCAGCATTTAAATCTACCTCTGCATTTAAAACTTCTAGTTTAGCTGCTTTTCCTATACTATATCTATTTTTGGCGGTAGTCAAACGCTGATTAGAAATTAAGAGTGCTGTATCAATAGCTTGTAGTTGCTGTTGTTGTTGAACTAAATCAAAATAAGTAGCGTAAACATCACTAATTTTTGTACTAATGGTTCGTTTTAAATTAGCTTCTCCTTGTTGTTTCAAGGTTTCGAAACGCTCTTTACGAGTAAACATTTTTAATCCATCAAATACCGTCCAATCTAAACCAACACCATAAGTTAAATTCATATTTTTAGCTCCCTTCAATTGTCGAACAGTACCATCTCCTTGTGTTTGTTTAGTATCTAAAATAGAATTGTTGTTGACTACATTAGCACTTACATTGGGTAACATTCCTGCGTTTCCAATACTGTTATTGTAATCGGCAATTTTTACTTCATTTTTAGCAATGGTAATTTCATAATTGTTTTCTAATGCAATCTTTACTGCATTTTCGAGTGTTAACAATTCTTGACTTTTTGCTCCAAAGCCAATTAAAAGTACTAGTAAGTGTAGTATTGTATTTTTTTTCATGGATATCATAAATATACTTATAGGCTTTTATTTTTCTAACGCGTCAATATTATCAAATTCGTGTCTATGTTTTCGTACTTTAGACCACATCATATAAAAAGCTGGAATTACAAATAAAGTTAAAATTAGAGAAAAAATTGTTCCTCCAACAATGACTACTCCCATTCCTATTCTACTCGTAGAAGCCGCTCCTAATGATAATGCAATTGGTAGTGCTCCCAGTGCGATAGCTAAACTAGTCATTAAAATAGGACGTAAACGTGCTTCAGAAGCTTCAATTATGGCATCATATTTAGATTTGCCTTGTTCCCGAAGTTGATTAGCAAATTCTACAATCAAAATACCATTTTTAGTTACTAATCCGATTAACATTACAGTTCCAATTTGACTAAAAATATTCCAAGATTGACCAAATAACCATAAAGAGAACAGAGCACCAGCTACAGCCATAGGTACCGTTAAAATAATAATTAATGGATCAATAAAACTTTCAAATTGCGCCGATAATATCAAGTAAATTAGTAACAAAGCTAAACCAAATGCAAAAGAAGTATTGGAACTACTTTCTACAAAATCTCTAGATTCCCCTCCTAAATCGGTAGTAAATGTGTCGTCTAATACTTTAGCTTTTATCTCATCCATGGCTTGAATACCATCACTGATACTTTTACCAGGTGCCAAGGCTGCTGATACGGTAGCAGACATATAACGATTGTTATGGAATAATTGAGGGGGATTACTTTGTTCATCTACTTTTACTACATTATCCATTTGAATCAGTTCTCCTTTATTATTTTTAACAAACATAGATGTTAAGTCTAATGGGTCCGCACGGTCAATATCTTCAAATTGACCTATAACTTGGTATTGTTTACCATCTTTCATAAAGTAACCAAAACGTTGACCGCTCAATGAAAGTTGTAAAGTTTGAGCTATATCTAAAACCGAAATACCTAAACTTTCTGCTTTTTCTCTATCAATAGTAACATTAATTTCAGGTTTGTTAAATTTCAAGTTAACATCTACATTTGAAAAAGTTTCATTTTTATTGGCCTGTTCCATAAACTGAGGAATCTTTTCTCGTAATTTTTCAAAGTTAGGTGCTTGAATAATGTATTGAATTGGCATTCCACCTCTACGATTAACAGCAATAGTTGGTTGTTCAGAAATGGCTACTTTTGCATCTGTATATTTTTTGGTCCACTTGGTTAAGTTTTCTGCAATTTCTTTTTGTTTCTTTTCCCGTTCTTCAGTTCCTTTTAGTGCTAATCTAACTCTTCCTGTATTAACAGATGAAGTAAGGAATCCAGGAGCCGTAATGACTAGTGCAATTTTTTTCTCAGGTATTGAATCAGTTATTAATTGACTTAGTTCTTGCATAAATCGATCAGTATACTCGTAGGAAGCTCCTTCTGGCGCGGTTACACTTGCAACAACTAAATCACGATCCTCATATGGTGCTGTTTCTTTCGGAAGGATATTAAAAAATAAAACAATTAAGCCAATACACAATAATACAATAGGATAACTGATCCACTTGCGTTTCATGAAATTTTTTAAAGAAGCTGCATAGCCTTCGTTAAGACTTACAAAATAAGGTTCTGTAAATTCATAAAATTTGGTGCGTTTATGCCCCCCTTCTTTCATTAGGTAAGCATTCAACATTGGGGTTAAAGTCAATGAAACAAAGGCCGAAATCAATACAGCGGCTCCAATCACAACACCAAACTCTCTAAAGAGTCGTCCAACGAATCCTTCAAGGAAAATAATAGGTAAAAATACGGCAGCTAAAGTTATTGATATAGAAATGACTGCAAAAAAGATCTCATTGGAACCTTTAATTGCGGCTTCAATGGGCGACATACCTTCCTCAACTTTTTTAAATATGTTTTCGGTAACAACAATTCCATCATCAACTACTAAACCAGTGGCTAAAACAATAGCTAGCAAGGTAAGAACATTTACTGAAAAACCACATAAATACATAATGAAAAAGGTAGCAATTAAGGATACAGGAATATCAATTAATGGACGAAAAGCAATGGACCAATCTCTAAAAAATAAGAAGATAATAAGTATTACTAATACAATAGAAATTAATAAAGTTTCAGCTACTTCAACTACCGATTTTTTGATAAATAGAGTGTTGTCTAAGGCAATATTTAATTTGATGTCTTTCGGTAAATCTTTTTTCAACAAATCATATTGCTTATAAAACTCTTTAGCAATATCAAGGTAATTAGTTCCTGGTCTTGGTACTAAAGCTAAACCTACCATTGATTGTCCATCTGCACTAAATCGCGTTTCTAAGTTCTCGGCTTCTAGAGAGGCTTTCCCTACATCACTTAAACGCACTATTTTTTCTCCTTCAGCAAGTATAATGATGTCATTGAATTCTTTTTCTGATTGTAAATTACCAATTGTTTTAACTGTTAACTCGGTCGCATTTCCTGTTAATTTTCCTGAAGGTAATTCAACATTTTGTTTCTGCAATGCGTTTCTAACATCTGCTACAGTTACACCATAAGAAGTGAGCTTAATAGGGTCAATCCATAAACGCATCGCATACCTTTTTTGTCCCCAAATTTGTACACTACTCACACCTGGAATAGTTTGAAGTCGTTCTGCAATTACATTTTCTGCATAATCACTAATAGCTAATTGATCCTTAGTGTCGCTTTGAACGGTCATAGTGATGATAGGGTCTGAATCAGCATCTGCTTTAGAAACTACAGGTGGTGCATCAATATCTTGAGGTAAATTTCGAACGGCTTGTGATACTTTGTCGCGAACATCATTAGCGGCTTCCTCTAAATTTTTTTCTAATTTAAATTCGATAGTGATGTTACTAGAACCTTGATTGCTTGATGAAGTAATATTTCTGATACCATCAATTGAATTGATTGCTTTCTCTAATGGTTCAGTAATTTGAGATTCAATGATATCTGCATTTGCTCCAGTGTAATTTGTTCGAACTGAAATTTGAGCAGGATCAATTGAAGGAAACTCTCTTACGCCCAAATAACTATATCCTATAATTCCAAAAAGAATGATAGTTAAATTTACAACTATGGTAAAAACAGGTCTTTTGATACTTAAAGTGGATAAACTCATACTCGGATGCTCCTTATTTCAATTTAACTTTAATGTCTGCTTCATTCTTTAACGCCATAATTCCAGTTAGTAATAAGGTGTCTCCTTTTTCTAACCCAGAGGTAACAATAACATCTTTATCAGTTCTAGTTAAGGTTTCAACTTTAACTTCTTTTGCTTTTGATCCATTGGCAATAAATACTTTTTTACCGTCTTGAATTGGTATCACACATTCAGATGGAATAATAAAGGCATTTTCTATATTTTTTAATGGAAGTGCCACCTGTGCAAAAGTTCCAGGAATTAATTTGTTTGAACTATTGTTAGCTAAAGCTCTAATCTTGAGTGTTCTTGTATTGGTCTCTACACTTGGTTCTAAGGCATAAATTTTAGCTTTAAATACTTGCGATACATTCGGAATAGTAAAAGTTAATTCTTTATCTTTTTGAATATCAGAGGCATATTTTTCAGGGATTGAAAAAGTAATTTTTACTTCATTATTGCTCACTAACTTTGCAATTTGTGTAGTTGGGGTTACATAAGTTCCCGGTGATATATATCTTAAACCAATTTTTCCAGAAAATGGGGCTTTTACAACTGTCTTTGCAAGTTGGGCTTGAATGAGTTGGGTTTGTGCTTGTGCACTTCTAAAATCGGCTGTTGCTATATCAAATTCTTCCTGACTAATAGCATCCTTTTCTAAAAGTAATTTTGCTCTACGCGCATTTTCACTAGCTAAATTTTGCTTGGTTTTTGCTTGCGCAAATTGTGCTCTTAATTCTAAGTCATCTATTTTAAAAAGAACTTGTCCTTTGGTAACAAAACTTCCTTCCTTGAACAGAATTGATCTTACAATGCCTGAAATTTCACTTCTCAAGTCAATCTCTTCACTTGCTTCAATAGAACCAGCTATATTAATCGTGTTGTTGAAACTTTCTGGAGTTAGAATTTTTGCCTTAACTTCAATTGGTGGTTTTTTGTCTTCTTTTCCCCCTTTTTCATTTTGAGCTTTGTTTTTAACAATTCGGTAGGTGATTAATCCACCTAAAGATATAACTACTAACGTGATAATTATTTTCTTTGCTTGCATTATCTAGTAACTTTTGAATTTAATTTTTTCCAAAAGTACTTTATCTATTTAGAATAGGTGGTAGTGTTAAAAATTATTTAACATTTGTAGTTACAAATATCACATTTGTTTCACTTAAATGAAAGAGTTATATAAGAATTAGGTTTTTAACTGATATAATTCCAAATGTTTTTCTTTTTACTTAAAGTTAAAAATACCTCTTTTAATTTGGCATGGATAGGATTACTCAAACTTGGATCTTCTTTAAGTAAGCGAACGGCTATGTGACGTGCTATTTGTAAAATGTCTCTATCTTTTACCAAATCAGCAATTTGAAGATTTAAGATACCACTTTGCTGAGTTCCCATTATGTCTCCTGGACCTCTAAGTTTTAAATCGACTTCTGCAATTTCAAAGCCATCATTGGTACGAACCATAGTTTCCATCCTTGTTTTACTGTCTTCACTCAATTTAAATCCAGTCATAAGAATACAATAACTCTGCTCTGCTCCACGCCCAACACGCCCTCTCAACTGATGTAATTGAGACAATCCAAAGCGTTCTGCACTTTCAATAACCATTACAGAAGCATTTGGAACATTAACCCCTACTTCAATTACAGTTGTAGCAATCATAATATTGGTTTTTCCTTCTACAAATCGTTTCATTTCTTCGTCTTTGTCTGCAGGCTTCATTTTACCATGAACAATAGATATAGAATATTGAGGTAGCGGAAAATCTCTCGAAATACTTTCATAGCCGTCCATCAAATCTTTATAATCCATTTTTTCAGATTCTTGAATTAACGGATACACAATATATACTTGACGACCTTTAGCAATTTCATCTTTTAAAAATTTCCAAACTTTTAAGCGATTAGCATCATATCGATGAACAGTTTGTATAGGTTTTCTTCCAGGAGGTAATTCATCAATCACTGAAATGTCTAAATCACCATATAAACTCATAGCTAGTGTTCTTGGAATTGGGGTAGCTGTCATAACTAAAATGTGAGGGGGTATGGCGGCTTTTTTCCATAGTCTGCTTCGTTGTTCTACTCCAAATCGATGTTGTTCATCTATAATGGCTAAACCAAGATTGTTAAATTGAACTTTGTCTTCTAATAAGGCATGTGTACCAATTAAAATATCTAATGTACCTTCCTCTAATTCTTGATGTATAATTTTTCTTTCCGCAGGTTTAGTGGATCCAGTCAGTAGTTTTATATTTAAGTGCAATGGTTGAGCTAACTCACTTATACCCATAAAATGTTGATTGGCTAAAATCTCTGTTGGTGCCATCAAACAACTCTGAAATCCGTTATCTTTTGCAAGTAGCATGCACATTAAGGCTACAATTGTTTTGCCTGAACCCACATCTCCTTGTAACAACCTATTCATTTGGGCATGACTACCTAAATCATTGCGTATTTCTTTTAACACTCTTTTTTGAGCTTGGGTCAAATCAAAAGGGAGATGATTGTTATAAAAGGTATTAAAATAAGTGCCTACATGTTTAAAGGGTTGTCCTTTTATTTTATGTTTGCGAATTAAATTTTTGGTAATCAGTTGCAACTGAATGAAAAATAACTCCTCAAATTTGAGACGGAACTGAGCTTTGGCTAATAAATCTTGGCTTTTAGGAAAATGAATATTGAATAAGGCTACATTTTTAGGAACCAAATGCAATTCATTGATAATCGAATCGGGCAAGGTTTCGGTAAACAAAGCTTGGGTTTCGATAAACAACTGTTGCATTAGTTTCGAAATTACTTTGCTGTTAATACCTTTGTTATTTAATTTTTCAGTACTAGGATAGACAGGTTGCATGGCACTTCTTAAACTAGCTTTGTGAGTTTCTAATGTTTCTAATTCAGGGTGCGCCATGTTAAACGTTCCATTGAATGAGTTTACTTTTCCGAAAATGACATAGACGGCGTTTAATTGTAAACTTTCTTTAACCCATTTTTGGCCTTGGAACCAAACTAATTCCATTTGTCCAGTATCATCAACAAAAGTTGCTACCAATCGAGAACGACCTTTACCTTGTTCAACAGTTTTAAGGTGGATTACTTTTCCAATTATTTGAACTTCAGAATTACTGTTTTGTAATTCATTAATTTTGTAATAGCGCGTTCTGTCAATATAACGATTGGGATACAAATTCAACAAATCGCTATATTGATGTATATTTAATTCTTTACGTAATAGGTCTCCTCGCTGGGGACCAACACCTTTTAAAAATTCGATAGAAGTTTCAAGTAAATTCAAAACGAGACGTGCTAATGAAATGCTAGCCCAAATTTCAACAATATAAAATCAAAATGCAAATTATTTATGTGCTGAACGTTAAAACTATTTCGGAATTAAATCACAAAAATAAAATCCATTACTAACTATGTTTTCAGAACAAAGATTTTCTTCTTCCACAGTTTTTGGTTTTGGATAGGTTCGGTGAACAATGGTTCCTGTTTCAAACGTAATAGGTGTTTTAAAAAGAGGGCCATCATAAACAAAGGTGTGAAATTCTCCGTTTTCTCCACATGGGTCTACTTCTGTTGGCAGATCATTTAAGAATGACTCATCAAAGAGGCGTCCCACAAACTCTTTTCCTAAATAGGCATCGTTAACACAAACCACAATGGCCTTAAACCCTAAACTTATTATTTCTTTAGCTAGTTGAAGCGTGTCTTTTTTCCATAAGGGAAAATGGGCTTCAAATGATAACTGACCCAATTGATGTTCTCTATATTCACGCAAATCTTCTAAAAAAATATCTCCAAAAATGGAATTCATACAATTTTCATGCATAAAGTATTGAAGACTGGAACGCATTATTGCTTCATAGTCTTCCATGCTTGGTGTTTCAGGAAAAGTTACTTTTATTAATGGAATACCAATGCTTTTGGCTTGCATTTCAACTAACTCAGTTCTAACGCCATGCATAGAAACTCTATTGAAAGCACTATTGGTACTTGTAAATAAATGGGTTATTTCAAAAGTTTTGTTTTTTTGGGTATAATAAAGTGCCAACGCAGCATCTTTTCCGCTACTCCAATTGATGAATGCTTTTTTCATGGTAATTATTTGTCGTAAAAATACAAATTGCATCAACAAGTTTGTATTTTTGTTTGAAACAAAAAGCGATGCGTTATATACTTTTCCTTTTATCTATTTTTTCCTATTCTCAACAAACAAAATCGGTCGATTTTATAAAGTGTACTGCTAAGGTACTCCCTGATTTTGAATCGAAATCAATTGCTGGAGAAATTAACTACCAATTTAAAGTTTTAAATGAAATTGATTCTATACGAATAGATGCCAAAAATATGTTCATAAATAGTGAAATTAAAATTAATGGAAAACGGGTAGATTATAAATATAATAACAAAGAAATTGTTTTATTTGAAGGTTATAATAAAGGAAATAATAAATTAGAATTTACTTATGAATGTAACCCTAAGCAAACCCTTTATTTCGTGGGTTCAATTGATGATTTTCAAATTTGGACGCAAGGACAAGGTCGATACACTAGTTATTGGTTACCTAGTTTTGATGATGTAAATGAAAAAGTCATTTTTAATATTTCATTTGAAATTGATTATAAATTGGCTTTTTATACTGGATTTTCAAACGGAAAACAAATTCGAGAAAAAAAGAAACAACGAATGCCTGGTTATGCATTTGTTTATGAACCAAAAAATTCTGTATTGAAGTTCAAAATGAAAAAACCGATGTCTTCTTATTTGGTGATGTTGGCCATTGGAAAATTTGATAAAAAAGAATTTAAAAGCAAATCAGGAACACCAATAGAGTTATGGTATGATACTAGGGATGAAGCTAAATTTGAACCTACTTATCGCTATTCTAAAGAAATATTTGATTATTTAGAACAAGAAATTCAATTTAAATATCCTTGGCAAATTTACCGTCAAGTGCCGGTTCGCGATTTTTTATATGCGGGTATGGAAAATACAACATCTACTATCTTTGCTCAAGATTTTGTAGTGGATTCAATAGGTTTTAATGATCGAAATTACATCAATGTTAATGCGCATGAATTGGCTCATCAATGGTTTGGTGATGTGGTAACAGCTACGTCTGGAAAACATCATTGGTTACAAGAAGGATTTGCAACGTATTATGCTTTATTAGCTGAACAACATATTTTTGGTGACGATTATTTTTACAATGAATTATATGATTATGCTTTGCAATTGAGTAAGGCTGCTAAAACAGATACGATACCAGTACTTAATGAAAAAGCAAGTTCGTTGTCTTTTTATAAAAAAGGAGCTTGGGCATTACATGTCATGCGGGAACAAATAGGGGCAAGGACCTTTCAAAAAATAGTTAAAAATTATCTTAAAAAGTACCAATTTAAAAATGTCTCTACGGCCGATTTTTTAGCTGAAGTAAAAAAGATAGCTCCTTCTTTTGATGTTGTAACCTTTCAAAAAGAATGGTTAGAAACTCCAGGTTTTGATATGAAAACTGCCGAAATTTATTTAACAAAAAATAAGGCTGTTTCTACCTATCTTTCATTAGTTAAGAAAAAGGCTGATATAACTACTTATAAAGAAATTTTGACTTCGGAAACTTATTTCCCTGTTAAACAATACTTGTTTTATCGAATGGCAGCAGTTCCTTTTGAAAAGAAAAAAGAGTTAATTGAAATTGGAATGAAACAGAACTTATACATTCGTCAAGCTATTGCTGAAACAGTTGAGAAAATCCCACTTGAATTTAAATCTCAATACGAATCATTATTGAAAGATGCTTCATATAAAACCAAGGAAATAGCGTTAATTAATTTATGTGAAAATTTTCCAGATAATGCCAATTCTTACTTAGAGCAAACTAAGGATGTTATTGGAAATAATGATTTTAGTTTTAAAATAACATGGCTAAAATTATACTATCTTAATGGAGATAATGCACAATTTGAAAGAGATAATATTATTACACAGTTAATCGCTTTTACTCATGTAAATTTTGAAAGTTCTGTTCGTCAAAATGCGTTAGAAGTATTACTCGATTTAGCCCCTTATAATGAAAAGGTAATTGAAGCATTGTTTTTGGCCACTCAACACCACAAATGGCAGTTTACAATGTTTGCACGAAATACTATTCGAAAATTATTGAAAGATCCTAATTTCCGTCAAAAAGTAGAAGAAATAGCAGTAAAGTCTAAAGACTCTATAAAAGCGAGTTATGAGAAATTTTTGAATGAATAAAAAACCTGTCATTTTCAGACAGGTTTTTAACTAAAATACACGTTTCAATTCTTCTTTTATAAAACTTATTGCAATTGCACTTAATGACTCCGATTGTGAGGCATCTAACAGAAATTTGTTTCTTAATTCTTCTCCTGTTTGTACTTCACCACCAATAGATACCGTTCTTAATTGGGCTACAATACTATTTTTAGTTTTCATAATTACTTCCCAACATTCACCTGTTAAATAAATTTGTTGGGTTAAGTTGTGCTCATATTCGGTTTGAATATTATGAATTAAAAGAGTAGCATAACTTGGTGCGTCTAGTGTTCCTGGCTCAACACGCATCATTAAATTAACCGGATTGATTCGCTCTAAAAATAGAACCATTCTTTCATAAGCCTGCAAGCGAATAGGCAAAGCTTGTTTTTGATTTTCACGCAAGAGTTCAAATTTTCTTCGGTTTTCTTCTGCTGTAAAAAAGCGTTGCGACATAACAAATGCAACTCCTCCAGTAATTAAAGCAGGAATTGTGTAAGCTGCAATTTCTAATAATTTATCTTCTATCGCCATAATTTCAGTTTTTTTACAAAAATATAATTTTTGGAGCGAGATAAAAATCAATTTTTTTCTTAAATTTGAAATAGCTCCAAAATAACCGTAATAAAATCAGTTTTTATGCGTAAACTATTTTATTTTGTTTTGTTGCTCATTTCTACTTTTACTTTTGCTCAAAAAGGTGAGAAGAAGGACATAGTTTTGTTGATTAAAAATAAAGAAACAGATGAGGTGATTTCAAAAGTTACTGTTTCTGTTGTAAAATACAATCAAAATTATTTTAGTAATGAGGAAGGTATTGTAAAGTTTGAATTAGTAAAACCTTCTAAAATTACGTTGTCTCATCCTGATTTTAAAGATGTTGTACTGCAATCAACACAAATAAAAGAAACTCCTTTTGTAGTGTATCTTCAACCCTTTTCTCAAGAGATAGAAGAGGTAATTATTACCAATAAACATCCACAAACCATACTTAAAAAACTCATAGAAGTTTCTGAAGATAATTTAACCTTACCTGTTCGATTAAAAGTATATGCTAGAGAGTTTTATAAGAGCAATGGGAAATATGTATCTTATAATGATGGTTTAGTTAATTTTTGTTTGAATGGAAAGCCTAATGCAGTTCGTATTGATTTATTAATTGAACAAAATAGAACCATTGGATTACCAGATAATGATTTTTTTGATCGGACAACTTTGGGTTATAATCTGAATGATATTGTGAAAAATTATTATGAGTTCAATTATCTAAAGAAAGTTCTTGAATCTAAAGCCAAGAAAAAATTTGATTATGAAATCAAAACGCATAAACAAAATCCTAATTGGTACATCATGGTTATTCGACCAAAAGCCGAGGTAGAAGAGTTTTTACCCGAGTATAAGATTGTTTATGATTTTAAGAAAAATATCATTTTTGAAATTGGGTATGATGTTCCTGTAGAGAAAATCTATTTTGCAGATATAACTAATTTTAAGGTTATTAAAGGAAGTATTTTTAAATCCAATTTTACTGCAACATATAAACAAGAAAATGGTTTTTATTTTCTATTATCATCAAAAGAAGAAATCGGATTTAAGGCACAAAATAAAAAAGGAATTAAAAAAGATATTG
>CAYNNB010000029.1:0-3766 GCA_964398425.1 uncultured Flavobacterium sp. | reverse complement strand
AAAGAAGAAATCGGATTTAAGGCACAAAATAAAAAAGGAATTAAAAAAGATATTGAAATAACCAATTATTTAATCACAACAGAGCACAGTAAGAAATTAGTTCCATACGATCCTATTGATGTATTTAAAGATAAATCTTTAATTAATAAAAAAGATAAAATTATTACTGATTATTGGGAAGAGAACTCTGGTTTGGTTTTAACAACCGAGGAGAAAAAAATTATACAAGAAATTAATCAATCCCAACCAAAAAATTTAGATTAAACCTCCCTTTTATGTATTTTTGCATTACTTGATGAAAAAGAAAATTTATGCAGCATTACATCGATCAATTAAATGAAGCACAACGCGCACCAGTATTGCAAAAAGACGGTGCAATGATAGTAATTGCCGGAGCCGGTTCAGGTAAAACAAGGGTGTTAACCATGCGTATTGCTTATTTAATGCACCAAGGGGTAGATGCATTTAATATTTTAGCTTTAACGTTTACTAATAAAGCAGCTCGTGAAATGAAAAATCGTATTGCGAGCATCGTAGGAAATAACGAAGCCAAAAATTTATGGATGGGAACTTTCCATTCTGTTTTTGCAAAAATACTTCGTATAGAATCTGAGAAATTGGGATATCCTTCTAATTTCACTATTTATGATACTCAGGATTCGGTTCGATTAATTGGGCAAATCATTAAGGAAATGCAATTGGATAAAGATGTGTACAAACCTAAGCAGGTATTGGGGCGCATCTCACAATATAAAAACTCACTCATAACCGTAAGAGCGTATTTCAATAATCCTGAGTTACAAGAAGCGGATGCTATGAGTAAGAAACCGCGAATGGGGGAAATTTACCAGAATTATGTGGAGCGTTGTTTTAAATCGGGTGCCATGGATTTTGATGATTTATTGTTGAAAACTAATGAATTATTGAATCGTTTTCCCGATGTGTTGGCCAAATACCAAGATCGTTTTCGTTACATTTTAGTGGATGAGTACCAAGATACCAACCATTCGCAATACTTGATTGTAAAAGCTTTGTCGGATCGATTCCAAAATATTTGTGTAGTTGGAGATGATGCTCAAAGTATCTATGCATTCCGCGGTGCGAATATCAACAATATTTTAAATTTCCAAAAAGATTATGACGGAGTTAAAATGTTTCGTTTGGAGCAGAATTACCGTTCCTCTCGAAATATTGTGGAAGCGGCCAATAATGTTATTGATAAAAATAAAACCAAATTAGATAAAGTTGTTTGGACCGATAACGAAGACGGTCCGCCTATAAAAGTACATCGCAGTTTAACCGATAGTGAGGAAGGTCGTTTTGTAGCGTCTACTATTTTTGAACAAAAGATGCAAAAGCAACTGCCAAATAATCATTTTGCAGTTTTGTATCGTACCAATGCACAATCGCGTTCTATTGAAGATGCTTTGCGTAAACGCGATATTCCGTATCGTATTTATGGAGGATTATCGTTCTATCAACGTAAAGAAATTAAGGATGTTTTGGCGTATTTACGATTGGTCATTAATCCGAAAGATGAAGAGGCTTTAGTACGTGTTATCAATTATCCAGCCCGAGGAATTGGAGATACCACAGTTGAAAAATTAACGGTAGCAGCCAATCATTATAAGCGTTCGATTTTTGAAGTGATGCAACACATCGATAAAATCGATTTAAAACTAAATTCGGGAACCAAACAAAAGTTGCAAGATTTTGTTACGATGATTCAGAGTTTTCAAGTAATCAATGAAAATCAGGATGCGTTTTATTTAACCGATCATGTAACAAAGAAAACAGGATTGGTACAAGAATTAAAAAAGGATGGTACGCCTGAAGGAATTGCTCGTATTGAAAATATTGAAGAGTTATTAAACGGTATTAAAGATTTTACAGAAGGACAAAAAGAAATTGATGGCGCACGTGGTTCTTTGGCTGAGTTTTTAGAAGATGTAGCCTTAGCCACCGATTTAGATAATGATACAGGCGATGACGATCGCGTGGCTTTAATGACGATTCACTTAGCCAAAGGATTAGAATTTCCGCATGTGTTCATTGTAGGGTTAGAGGAAGATTTATTTCCAAGTGCTATGAGTTTAAATACCCGAAGTGAGTTAGAAGAAGAACGTCGTTTGTTTTATGTTGCACTAACGCGTGCCGAACACCAAGCCTATTTAACCTATGCGCAATCGCGATACCGTTGGGGTAAATTAGTTGATAGTGAACCCTCACGATTTATAGAAGAAATTGACGATCGATATTTAGATTATTTGAATCCGATGGATACCAATTATCGTTACAAACCTATGATGGATATTGACATTTTTGGGGATGTAGACAAATCGAAATTACGTTTAAATAAACCCATTGCAGGAACACCACCCGCTTATATTACGAGTCAAGAACCAATTTCTACAGCTAATATTAGAAGATTAAAACCGGTTAATGCTAGTAGCTCATCTTCAAAAAGTACTACAGTAGACAGTAATTTAAAGATTGGTAATATTGTGATGCACGAGCGTTTTGGTAAAGGAGAAATCGTGAATTTAGAAGGGGTGGGTGCCGATAAAAAAGCCGAAATTCGTTTTGATGTAGGTGGGTTAAAGAAATTGTTGTTACGTTTTGCAAAGCTTGATGTGATTGGGTAAATTAGAATTTTAAAAATCAAAAATTAAATAAAAAGTAATGAAAAGAATAAAATTTATAATGCCTGTAGCATTATTTTTAACGGTTTTTTTAATAAATTCATGTGCATTAAAGCCAATGCAATCTTCAATAAAATATATCCAATTAGATAATGTTGATATTTCAGATTTAGGAAATGGAAAAGTTCTATTTCATAATTCTGGTTATTATTGCCCAGTTGCGACATGTGGTTGGGCAACAAAAATGAATATCGTGGCTAATAATATTAATTTAGGTCAAATAAATTATGGAGAATTTTTTATAGTAGATTTAGCGTTAGGTGATTATGAGATTCAAACGATATATAAGGATGTTTTTAAATTTAAACCAAAGCACAAGGTTAAAATTGATAGTGATACTAAAGTTATTTCAGTTTCAGTTAATAGTTTTTCAAAAAAATTGAAAGTGACAAATGTTTTGCCTAATGATATTAATAGTTTAAACCAACTTTCAAATTAATAAGACAAGAAAGATTTTAAATTAGAGAAAATTTAACTATGGCTGAATTTATAAAAATATACGAAGACAAACCCAGTGAAGCGGCTATTAAAAAAGTAGCTGAGGTATTGCGTAACGGAGGTTTAGTCATTTATCCTACCGATACGGTTTATGGCATTGGTTGTGATATAACCAATTCGCGAGCATTAGAACGATTGGCTAAATTAAAAGACATCAAATTAGAGAAAGCGAATTTTTCATTTGTTTGTTCTAGTTTAAGTAATTTATCGGATTATGTGCGTCAAATTGATACGTCTACATTTAAAATATTAAAACGTGCCTTGCCTGGTCCTTACACGTTTATTCTTCCTGGAAATAATGATTTGCCAAAAGAATTTAGAAAGAAAAAAACGGTGGGTATTCGTGTACCTGATAATCTAATAGCCCGACAAATAGTAGAAGTACTTGGCAACCCAATTGTATCATCTTCGATTCACGATGAAGATGAGGTGATTGAATATTCAACGGATCCAGAATTGATCTTCGAAAAATGGCAAAATAAAGTCGATTTAGTGATTGATGGGGGTTATGGCGAAAATGTTCCTTCAACGATTATCGATTTAACGGGTTATGAACCTGTTGTGGT
>CAYNNB010000028.1:19361-29318 GCA_964398425.1 uncultured Flavobacterium sp. | reverse complement strand
AAACTTTATTGGTTTTTAACATGGATTCGAATTTAGACAACGATAGGCTGTTTTCCTCTTCCTCGTGACCTTTATTCATAGCAATTAGAATTGTGGTTTTCAGTATTAAAATTACGCATAATATTTAGCGCAATTTCCTTGCCAAGTATTTGTTTTAAACAATTTAATTAACAAGATTATGTTTTTTAGTAGCCTACTACTATTTGTTTTTATAGACCAAATTCTTGTTGTACTTCATCCATTATTTCTAAGAGTAAACGGCAACCTTGTTCAATTTCTACTTTTGAAACTGTTAATGGTGGTGTAATTCGAATGGCTTTTGCTTCAAATAATAGCCAAAATAAAATTAAACCTCTGTTGTGGCATCTTAAGATGATTTCATTAGTTATATCTGCTGAGCGAGTCATAGCAGCCAACATTAATCCTTTTCCTCGAACTTCTTCAATTAGTGGATGAACTAGCAATTGTCTAAACAAAGTTTCTTTTTCTAATGTTTCCGCCATTAAGTTGGTTTCTAAAACTTCTTGTAAAGTAGCTAAACAAGCTGCGGCTATCACGGGATGACCTCCAAAAGTAGTAATGTGACCTAATTTTGGATCATGACTAAGTAAATCCATCATTTCAGCAGAAGCTGTAAAAGCCCCAACCGGCATTCCGCCCCCCATACCTTTTCCCATTACCACTACGTCTGGTACAACACCATAATTTTCATAACCAAATAGCTTACCAGTACGTCCAAAACCAGGTTGAATTTCATCTATAATCATCAAGGCACCCACTTCATCACAACGTCTTCTTACTTTAATTAAAAAATCGTTTTCAGGTTGAATAAATCCGGCACCACCTTGAATAGATTCTAAAATAATTCCAGCCGTTTTAGTTGTGATTTTTTCTAAATCAGCTTCATTGTTAAAAGTAATGAAATCTACATCTGGAATTAATGGACGGAAAATTTGTTTGCGTTCTTCAAATCCCATTACACTCATACTTCCCATGGTATTTCCATGATAAGCATGATGACAAGAAATAAGTTGACTTCTTCCAGTTACTCGTCTTACTAATTTTAAAGCTCCTTCAGTTGCTTCCGTTCCTGAGTTTACTAAATAGGTTTTGTTCAGTTTAGCTGGCATATTTTGAGCCAACAACTTGCATAATTCTGTTGCTGGATGTTGGGCATATTCTCCATATACCATTACATGAAGGTACTTATCAAGTTGATTCTTAATTGCCTCTTTTACTCTTGGATGTTGATGTCCTAAAGTACAGGCTGAAACACCTGCAACAAAATCAAGATATGCTTTTCCATTAGTATCATAAATATAACTTCCAATAGCATGTGAAATTTCTAGAGCTAGAGGGTGAGGAGATGTCTGGGCTTGATAGGTATAAAAATCGTTTAACATGGGATTTTATTTCTTTTTTTAACATTCAAATAATGAATAAGAATTTATACTTTACGTTTTAAAAACGTTCAAATAAGGTATCTTTCTTAGTCTTATTTTTTCTTCTCTTTTTTCTTTATTTCTTTCTTCTCTTTTTTGTCATAATTGAGCGTCTCTTTTAAGACCTCCATTGGTTTGGCCTCTGCTTTTTCGTTCTTTTTCTTTTCTTCAAGAACTTTTTGGTCAAAAGCTAATTCTTCGGCAGGAAATAAGTCGTCTTTGCTTGAAATTTTCTCGTCTATTCGCCAAATGAAACCTCTTAATTTTCTTGCGTTCTCAGGGTATTTATCTTCTGGATAGGTTTCACTTTCTGGATTAATCAAGGAAGTGATGGCAACAATTTGACTGTTTTCAAGTTGCATGTTAATCTTACTAGAAACACCTTTGTCTATTCCAATTAAATCATTGTTTTCATCATACATGTAATAGATTTTTTCGGTATTTTTTACTAAATCAACTTCATATAATTTATTGTCTCTTAGTTTGCCATAAAGAAATTGACCTTTAACTTGATTGAAACCATTACCTATGGTATCTTTTTGTATTAAAAAAGCATTGTTTAATACTTTCAAAGAGTCTAATTGTTCGGTTTTATTATTTCCAATTAAATGAATTTCATCACCTGTCATTTGGCTATCTTGACTCCAAATTACGGGTCTTCCAATTAATTTAGTTAGCGCATTTTTATTGTTTGAATGGATAGAATCACATTTCCCACTCATGTCAGATTTTATAAATCGTACATTATTAAAGGCTCTAATGGTTCGATCTTCAGGCGCTCCTGTAACTAATATTCTTTTTCCGTGTAAATGTAAACTGTCGTTGGTTTTTTTATCGACTAGTGTAGAAACTAAGGCTTTTTTAGTAATAAACATTGAGTCATTTTTAGTACCACGAATATTTTTGTATAATTCGGCATAATGACCTCGAGCGATCATGTTATTGAGTGTGTCAGTAATTTTGACATTATTAACAGCCTTGGAATAATTCTTTTTCCGATCATAATCAATCAAATCACCTTCAATTTTTTTATTGTTATAATTGATGTTTGACTTTCCTTTTAGTTTTCCAATGTCGTTTTTGGTATCGTAAAAACCATTTTCGGTATAAATCACATCGGTTTTACTTGTTATGGTTGAAGGGCCATACACATAAGCATGTCCAGAGTTATCGTAAAAATCTAAATTATTCGTTTTAATAACACATTTTGGATTGGTTACGGTTACCGCAGTTTTAAAGGCATATTTTTTTTGATTAATATAATAACGCCCTGATTTACTTTTTAAAATATTATCTTTATTAGTAATTGTTCCAAAACTGTTGTAATAGGCTTGTTGAATTTTTCGGTTCAAATAAACAGTATCGGTAACCAATTGAGAATCGGGAGAGGTCATCAATACATCCCCAGTGGCAAAAGCCCTTTCTGTTTTTCCGTCATATTCGGCATATCTACTGGTCATGTTAATTGTATCACCTTGAGTAATTCTTACATTCCCAAACGCTTTTATATATTCTTCATCGTAGAAATAGTAAGCTTTGTTGCAAAAAATGTTTGCTCCATTGTGTTCTACTTGAATGTTACCAGCATAAATAATGGCTCCTGGTATTTCGTTTTCATTTCGGTCAATAAAATCCGAATGAATAAAGTTGATTTTGCCTTTTTGATTAGGTCGGGTAGTAGGTTTGTTTAATACTTCTTTTTCAAGTATTTTACCTTGTGCCAAAGCAACTTGACTGATAATTAAACTTGCTATTATATATAGGTATTTTTTCAATTGAAATAAATTTTTGTCAAATTTAATTAAAATGTAACAATAGCCATTCTTGTTAAGAATATTTTATAAATAAAAAATCCCAACCGAAGTTGGGATTTTGAGTTTATCTTCTAATGGTCTGTGTTCGGTCTGGGCCAACAGAAACTACTTTAATAGGCACTTCAAGTTCTTTTTCAATGAATTCGATGTAGGCTTTTAGTTCAGAAGGTAATTCTTCATACGTTGTCATACCTGTTAAATCGGCTTGCCAACCTTTCATTTCTGTATAAACAGGTTCTACATTTTCTGGCTCAATGTTATAGGGGAAATGCTTAACAATCTCTCCTTTATATTTATAAGCGGTACAAACTTGTAATGTTGAGAATCCAGAAAGAACATCTCCTTTCATCATGTATAATTCCGTAACGCCGTTTACTTCAACAGCATATTTTAAAGCTACTAAATCTAACCATCCACAACGACGAGCTCTACCTGTAACAGAACCAAATTCATTACCCACTTTAGCCATGGTTGCTCCGTCTTCGTCAAATAATTCAGTAGGGAAGGGACCGCTACCTACACGAGTGGTATAAGCTTTAAAAATTCCGAATACTTCTTTTACACGGTTGGGTGCAATGCCCAAACCTGTACAAGCTCCTGCTGCCGTAGTATTTGATGAGGTTACGAAAGGATATGTTCCAAAATCAACGTCTAATAAGGAACCTTGAGCGCCTTCTGCTAAGATTGTTTTTCCAGCTTTTAAGGCTTTATTTAAATATTCTTCCGAATCAATAAATGTTAATTTTTTTAATTCTTCGACAGCTGCGAAAAATTCTTGTTCCATTTCTGGAAGGTTATATTGTAATTCTACATCGTAGAACTTAATCATTTCTTCATGTTTATCGGCTAAAGCACGATATTTTTCTTGGAAATCAGCCATTTCAATATCGCCAATTCGTAAACCGTTTCTACCTGTTTTGTCCATGTAAGTAGGGCCAATACCTTTTAATGTAGAACCAATTTTTGCTTTACCTTTGGCAGCTTCAGAAGCGGCATCAAGTAAACGATGTGTAGGTAAAATTAAATGCGCTTTTCTAGAAAGTAATAATTTAGATTTAATGTCTAAGTTAAATTTAGCTAATCCTTCAATTTCTTTTTGAAAAACTACAGGGTCCATTACTACACCATTTCCAATGATATTTACATTATTTTTGTGGAAAATTCCAGAAGGAATAGTTCTTAAAACATGCTTAATTCCGTCAAATTCAAGAGTATGTCCAGCGTTTGGTCCGCCTTGAAAACGAGCAATAATGTCGTATTTTGAGGTTAATACATCGACGATTTTTCCTTTTCCTTCGTCTCCCCATTGTAATCCTAGTAGTAAATCTACAGCCATTGTTGTTGTGTTGTTGTTGTTATTTTAGTTGTTTTTTGTTCCGTAAAAGTAAAGGGAATGATTGTCAATTTTAATTCCAAAAATTTCTTCCATCGTTTGTTTGATTTGTTGAATGCGAGGGTCGCAAAATTCAATTACTTCGCCAGTGTCAGTCAAAATAATATGATCGTGTTGTTTATCAAAGTATGACTTTTCATAATGGGCTTGATTTTGTCCGAATTGATGTCTACGAACTAAATTGCATTCCAATAATAATTCGATGGTATTGTAGAGTGTAGCTCTACTTACTCGATAGTTTTTATTTTTCATTTTGATATAGAGGGATTCAATATCAAAGTGATCTTGGTTTTCGTAGATTTCTTGAAGAATAGCATAGCGCTCAGGTGTTTTACGATGACCTTTTTCTTCTAAGTATTTAGTAAATACGTTTTTAACGATTTCTTGATTTTTTTCGCTATCCATTTGGAATTAAAATGAAATAATGGCAAAGATAGTTTTTTGTTTCTACTTTACAGAATTAACAGTAGAGTTTTTTGCATAATTTAAAAAAATCTTTAAGCATTATAAACGCGAGTTACTCGGTCAACACCGTCTACTTTTTTGATGCTATCAATTAATTTTTTCAAAATGTTGTTGTTTTGAACTACTACAGTAACTTGTCCATAAAAAATGCCTGCTTCAGAATTAAGGCTAATACTTTGGATATTTACATGCATTACATTAGAAATCACTTTTGTTAATTCATTAGTTAAACCTAAAATATCCATTCCAGTAATTTTTAAAGTAGCTTTAAATTCTTCTTGACTAGAATCAATCCACTTGGCAGCAATGATACGATAGGCAAAATTAGATTGCATGCTAATAGCGTTAGGACAATCTGTACGATGCACTTTTATTCCTTCATTGATCGTAACAAAGCCAAAGACATTATCTCCTGGGATGGGATTGCAGCATGGTGAAAGTTTATAATCTAGTTTGTTTTGTTCTACTCCAAAAACTAATAAATCATATTTCTTGCTGATTTCATGTTTTTGAATTTTGTCTTCATCTAGATTCTGTTTTCGGGTTATGGTTTTTTTGAAGAAGTTAACTAAGGTATTGCTTTTTTGTGCGGCAAAATCTTTTAATTGTTGATTTTCAATTGCTCCAATTCCTACGCGGTAAAATAAATCTAAACTAGTTTGTAGTTTAAAATAATTGACAAGTTCATTTAAGGTATTTTCATTGAAATTTACTTTCAAGTGACGCAATTTTCGAATGAGTACTTCTTTTCCATCTTCAGCAATTTTTTTAATGTTTTCGTTTAGAACATTTTTGATTTTATTCTTAGCTCTTGACGTGGTTACGTAATCTAACCATTGTGCATTTGGTTTTTGGTTAGGTGAGGTAATGATTTCTACCTGATCTCCACTATTCAATACATGGTTGAGGGGTACTAACTTTCCATTCACCTTGGTTCCTCTTGTTTTTACTCCAATTTCTGAATGAATGCTAAAGGCGAAATCTAGGGTTGTAGCACCTTTTGGTAATGATTTAATTTCTCCTTTTGGCGTAAACACATAGATTTCTTTGGCATATAAATTCAATTTAAAATCTTCAACAAAATCAACGGCATTCGTATTAGCATTCTCTAACGCTTCTTTCAATTGGTTCAACCAAATCTCTAATCCATGTTCTTCTGCATCTGAATTGTTTTTGTATTTGTAGTGTGCTGCATAGCCCTTTTCTGCAATTTCATCCATTCGCTCACTTCGAACTTGTATTTCAACCCATCGTCCCATAGGTCCCATAACGGTTACGTGTAAGGCTTCATAGCCTGATGATTTTGGTGAAGAAATCCAATCTCTCAAACGGCTTGGACTTGGTCGATAATGATCGGTTATTACTGAGTAAATTTTCCATGCTAGAAATTTTTCGTCATGTTCATTTGATTTGTAAATGATTCTTAGAGCGAATTTGTCATATACTTCGTCAAAAGTTACTCCTTGGACGCGCATTTTTCTTCTAATGGAATAAATGGATTTAGGTCGCCCTTTGATGATAAAGTCTATGCCTTCATCAACTAAAGATTTGGATAGTATTTCAGAGATAGACTTAATATAGGCGTCTTGTTCTTCTTTGGTTTCTTTAATTTTGCTAACAATATCACGATAAACTTCGGGTTCGGTATATTTTAAACCTAAGTCTTCTAATTGTGTTTTAATGTTGTACAAACCAAGTCGGTGGGCTAGAGGGGCATAAATATATAAGGTTTCTGATGCGATTTTAGCTTGTTTGTAATCTGCCATTCCTTCCATGGTTTGCATGTTGTGCAGGCGATCAGCAATTTTAATTAAAATTACTCGAACATCATCATTTAAGGTAAGCAGCATTTTTCTGAAATTTTCTGCTTGTAATGATATTTCTTGGTCTTGTTTGACTTTAGGTATTTTAGTTAATCCTTCAACAATTTTAGCAATTTTAGGATTAAACATTTTTTCAATGTCTTGAACGGTTATTTCAGTATCTTCAACTACATCATGCATTAAAGCAGCTGCAATAGCAGTAGAGCCTAATCCGATATCACGAGCTACAATTTTAGCTACTGCAATGGGATGAAAAATATAGGCTTCTCCTGATTTTCTTCTTTGCTCTTTATGAGCTTCCACAGCAACATCAAATGCTTTTCGAATGATTTTTTTATCTTCATCCGACAAGGTTTGATAACTGATTCGTAATAATTCTTTATATTCTTGTGCTATGGCTTTATTTTCTGCTTCAATATCGATCTCTTTCATACCTGAACTTTCAAAGTTTTAAATATAACACTTATTGAGAAATTTTAAAAATTAATCGATAAAAAAAGTGCCTTGAGGCACTTTAATATGTTATTTTCTAAAGAAATCTAAATCATGAAAATCATAACTAAAATCGGTTAGTGGGGATATTGCTTTCATTTTCAAGTTGCTAGCTTTGTTATTGTTGTCAAAAGTTACCTCAATAAAAGCATCTGCGTGAAAATAACGATTATCCCATTTAACTGCATACGTGTTTCCTTTTACAAAAAAGACTTCTCCTTTTAACTGTGGTGAACGAACTGATTGAAAAATAAGTTTTTTCTTTTCTAGTTTTAATGTTATTTCACCAAACCAAGCATCTTGATATGTGCCTGCTAGCTGATTGAAATTATTATTCAATTTTTTATCTTTTACATTTAAGGCAACTGTTTTCCAGACTTCCTCAGTAGTTGTGTCAGCTTCTGCTTGTTTGTTTTTTTCTCTTTCTCCATATTTAGTTACATAATCTACATAGGGTAGTTGCAAATAACTATTTTTAATTGTATTTGTTATAGCTGAAAAAGCCGAACCTGATTGTTGATTGGTTAGTACAATTATCCCTAAATTTAACTCGGGGAATAGCGTAACCTGAGTTACCATGCCTTCTAAGCCTCCTGTGTGTGTTACTTGTTTATATCCTTTTACGTCTGATAAAAACCAGCCTAATCCATAACCTGAAAAATGAGTGTTATAGGGTGGAGTAGTGGTGGCTGGAATTATAGTTTGCAAAGACCACATTTCATTATGTTGCTTTTCACTAAATAAGTATTTATCTTTTATTTTTCCATTTTTTAGTTGTACCATTACCCACTGACTTAAATCGTGAACAGATGTATAAATCCCTCCAGCAGCATCCATAATGGTATTTTTATATCGAACGATTGGAATTAATTTTCCGTCAATTGGGACATGTGGAGTTACTAAATTAGTGGTGTCTTTTAAACGGACAAAAGAACCAGCACTTCGATTCATATTTAAGGGTTTCATAATTTTTGATTCTACGAATTCACTCCAACTCATTCCGGAGACTTCTTTAATTATCTCACCTGCTACAATATAGAGTAAATTGTCATAGTCAAATTGTGTTCTAAATGAAGATACAGGTTTTAAGTATCTTAAATTGTGAATGATGTCTTTTGGCGTAAAATTATTCCCTTCTGGCCAAATCATTAAATCACCAGCTCCTAATCCTAATCCACTTCTGTGTGTTAATAAATCTCTTATGGTAAATTCTTGAGTTACATAATCATTGTACATTTTAAAATTAGGGATGTATTTGATTACTTTATCGTCC
The DNA here is from genome assembly GCA_964398425.1 of uncultured Flavobacterium sp. Classification (GTDB taxonomy): domain Bacteria; phylum Bacteroidota; class Bacteroidia; order Flavobacteriales; family Flavobacteriaceae; genus Flavobacterium. The sequence goes on along the minus strand of CAYNNB010000028.1, from coordinate 20,616 downwards.
CAGTTTAATTTTCCTTCATCAATTAACATGGCTAAAGCAGATGCTGTGAATGCTTTACTATTTGATGCGACTCCAAATAAAGTATGTTCATTTACTTTTTCTTTGGTTATGATAGAACTTTCTCCATATCCTTTTTCATGAATTATTTTTCCGTCTTTTATTACCGCTATTGCAATTCCAGGTACGTTGAATGTTGTTCTCGTTCTTTCGGCTAGTGCATCAATTTCTGATGCGGTTATTTGGCTAAATCCAAAATGACTCCATATAAAAAGAGTGCTTAAAAATATTTTTTTCATAAATGAATAGTTTGTGTGAAGATACGGATTTAAGAATTGTTATTGAAAATCTCTTTGTCTTTTAGCTTCAAATAAGAGTATGGCGGCAGCTACAGATACATTCATGGAGTCTATTATTCCTTGCATGGGGATGATGATGTTTTGGGTGCTATTTTTTCGCCAAATTTCCGTGATTCCTGTAGCTTCTGTTCCCACTACTAATGCAGTAGGTTTTTGATAATCTTGTGTATGGTAAGGGGTTGAATCTTGTAGTGTAGCACAATAAATTGCGATGTTTTTATTTTGTAAAAAAGCAATAGCTTCTTCAGTACTTGCTACTGCAATTTGTCTTGTAAATAAACACCCAACACTAGAACGTATCATATTTGGGTTGTATAAATCGCTTTTTGGATTAGCTATAATTACCGCATCGCTATTTGCTGCATCAGCGGTTCGTAAAATGGCACCTAAATTCCCAGGTTTTTCAATTCCTTCTGCGACTAGAATTAATGGATTGCTAGAAAGCTGTAAATCGGAAAGTTGGTGTAATTTTGTTTTAACTACTGCTAGTACCCCCTCTGTGGTATCTCTGTAGGCTAGTTTTTGGTATACTTCTTTAGAGATTTCAATGTATTCAATTGTTTTTTTTTGAGTGGTATTTTGGATGGTTTGGATAGAAATTAATTCGGGTAAAAATAAAATAGTTGTTATTTCATACCCACCTTTGCTTGCTAGTTCTACCTCGCGTAAGCCTTCCATTAAAAAAGTGCCTGATTCTTTTCTTGCTTTTGCTTTTTCCTGTAATTGTACCAATTGTTTGATGTATGGATTTTGAATAGAAGTGATTTGTTTCATCATTTTAAGCCTACTTTGATGCAAAGGTATTGTATTCCATTAAAATGGAGCATAGGAAATTATTTTTTTGTTGGTTTTTGTATGAATGAGGTTTAGGTTATTTGATTTTATTTGTACTTCTTTTT
>CAYNNB010000028.1:0-19261 GCA_964398425.1 uncultured Flavobacterium sp. | reverse complement strand
TTGGTTTTTGTATGAATGAGGTTTAGGTTATTTGATTTTATTTGTACTTCTTTTTTGTTTTATATTTCTTTTTAGAGGGGTACTACAACCTGCCTTTTAGTAGCCTTAAAACTTGGATTATTTATTATGTATTTAGTTTTAATATGTGTATCTACTTTTGCCTTATGGATTCTATTTTAATGTATTTTTAAGTTGTGGAATTTTAATAGAGTAAAAGCATTCTTTTCTTAATCTAGGTTAAGTTACAGATTCTATTCGATTGGTTATTTTTGTATTATAACTTTGTATTATGGATGACTTACATTTTTTATTAGTCGGCACTCATGCCCAAATGCTTACTATTTTACAAAGAGTCATAAGTCAAAGAGAGGGATGGCGTGCTACTTCATGTACAGGTTTTGAAACATTAAAAGCTGCCTTGTTTTTTGAAACTTATGATGTTGTTTTATTGAGTAGTGGTATTTCTTCGGATGAGGAACATACTATTCAAATGTATGTTGCCCAACATTATCCTTCTATAAGAGTTATAGTGCATTACGGTGGGGGTAGCGGGTTGTTATTTAATGAAGTACAGCAGGCTTTTTCAAGCTAATCAATGATTTTTAGTTAAGTATTATTTCCTATAATAGTAACTAATTATTATGTATGATCTTTTTCAATAATATAAAATAAAAGCCCAATTACAAATTGGGCTTATTGGATTTAGTTTTGTTCGTATTTCTTTTTATAACGTTGGTATAATTCTGTTTGATGCGATTCTAGACTAATTTGTCGTCCGTCAATGAAGGCGTGGGTTACTAGATTTGTTTTCATATCTAAAGCATCACCATCGGAAATGAAAAGAGTAGCGCTTTTGCCTACTTCTAGGGAGCCATATTGGGCATCTATTCCTAAAATTTTAGCAGTGTTGAGCGTTATCAGTTGAAGGGCTATTTCTTTGTCTAATCCCCAAGCTGCACAAGTTCCAGCATAAAAAGGTAAATTACGTGTTTGCATACGTTCCATATCTCCTGCATTTTCTAGTCCAACTAAAATTCCTTTTTGTACTAAGATTGTCGCCAATTTATAAGGCAAATTTACATCTTCATCTTCTGATAATGGTAAATCATGTACTCGTCGCAATAAAACAGCTATATTATTTTCTTTTATTAAGTCGGCTACTTTATAGGCATAATAACCACCAACAATCACCATTTTTTTGATGTTATTTTTTCTTTTGAACAATATAGCATCTGTAATTTCTTTTTCGCCATTGGCATTGACATACAACGTTTTTGTACCATCTTGTATTCCCTTCATGGCTTCATAAGGAATGTCTTTTACGTTAGTATTACTTTTTAAATACGCCTCTGCTTGGTCAAAGAAATCTTGAATTTCCTTTACTTGCTCTTCGTATTTTTTATTGGGTTCAATTCCTCCTGGTTCAGCCCACCAACCTGTTCTGGCATAGCTATTGGGCCATCTCATATGAATGCCATCGTTTTCCTTAATTAATGCATCTTCCCAATTCCAAGCGTCTAATTGTACAATAGAAGAAGTTCCTGCCATTCTTCCTCCTCTTGGAGTGATTTGTGCCAAAAGTACACCATTTGGGCGAGCTGTTTCTGTCACTTTAGATTCTGTATTATAAGCAATGATGCTTCTAATGTGTGGATTAAAAGTACCAATTTCACTCTCGTCGTCAGACGCACGTACAGCATCAATTTCTACTAAACCTAAGGTGGAGTTAGGCGCTATAATTCCAGGGTAAATATGTTGTCCTGAGGCGTTAATCTGAATATCATGAGGAGCGACTTTGGCTAATCGTCCATCTAAGATGGCTATAATTTTTCCGTTTTGAATCGAAATCAATGCTTGTTCCATTACTTTTCCATTTCCTAAATGAGCTGTTCCTCCGTAGATGAGTATTGATTTGCTTTGTTTTGGAGCGGGTGTTTGTTGACCCATCACTGAGAGAGTAATTAAAAGCAGTATATAAGTTATTTTTTTCATATTTTTTGTTTTAATGATAATGTACTCATAATTAGTTTATTAGTAACTATACTTATAGTGGGTTTCTTTACAACGGTCTCCTAACGTATCACAATGGTAATGTCCACTTACTTTTTTCTTAGGTTCTTGTGTTTTCAATCCTTTGTTTTTAGCTTCTAAAAGTAGGTTGATTAATTCGTTACGTTCCTTTTGTACTTGTTCCTTTTTAACCTGCTCTTTTTCTATATCATAAAATACGATACCATCAACCACTGTTTTTTCAGCTTTTGTATATACGGATAATGGATTTTCGCTCCACAATACCACATCAGCATCTTTTCCTACTTTGATACTACCCACACGGTGATCCATTTGTAAAAGTTTGGCAGGATTTAAAGTGACAAAATTCCAAGCCGTTTCCTCCGTAATCGATCCATATTTTGTTGTTTTTGCAGCCTCTTGGTTTAGTCTTCTCGACATTTCTGCATCATCTGAATTAATAGAAACGGTTACACCTTCTTTGTTCATCAAAGCTGCATTGTGAGGAATGGCATCGTTTACTTCATATTTGTAGGCCCACCAATCAGCAAAAGTAGAACCTCCTACACCATGTGCCGCCATTTTATCCGCCAATTTATATCCTTCCAAGATATGTGTGAAAGTCTGAATTTTGAATCCGTATTTAGTAGCCACTTTCATTAGCATGTTGATTTCAGATTGTACATAAGAATGGCAAGTGATGAATCGTTGTTTGTTAAGAATTTGACTAATCACTTCCATTTCTATATCATATCTGGGTTTGATTTTGTTTTTTGATTTAGAATTGGTGTATGTTTTCCATTCTTCTTGGTAAGCTAAGGCTCTTGTAAAATAATCTTCATAGACTTGTTCAACTCCCATTCGTGATTGTGGGAAGCGTAAGCGTGCATAGTCACCCCAATTGGATTGTTTTACATTTTCTCCTAACGCAAATTTGATGTATTTAGGTGCGTCATTTACAAGCATTTCTTCTGGTGCATAACCCCATTTTAATTTGATAAATGCTGCTCTACCCCCGATAGGGTTTGCTGAACCATGTAATAAATTAGCTGAAGTAACTCCTCCCGCTAAATTTCTGTAAATGTTTATGTCTTCTGAATTTACAACATCTTCAATAGTAACTTCAGCTGATGAATTTTGTCCGCCTTCATTTACCCCATTTGAGATGGCAATATGGGAGTGCTCATCAATAATTCCAGCAGTTAGATGTTTACCTGTAGCATCAATTACTCGCCCTGTAGCAGAAAGGTTTTTTCCAATTTTAACAATCTTACCTTTTTCAATTAGTACATCTGTTTCTTTTAAAATCCCTTCTTTTTCTCCTGTCCAAACAGTAGCGTTTTTAAATAAAAGTGTTTCCTGTTTTGGTTTTTCTACATTACCAAAGGCTAGGTTAGGATAAGTAATAGGGAATAAAGTAGTTTCAACTTTTTTCTCCTCTTTTTTCACTTCTTCGCTTTTTTTACTTTCTTCTGTTTTACGCGTAGCTGTCCAAGAGATTTCTTCCCCTTTTTCATTAGTTCCTTTTCCTGAAAATTGTAAGTCTTTATAAATTCCATTCAAACGAATGAATGTAGTTTTTGTTGTATCTTTTGAACGAATTACTAAGTTGAACCAAGGATCATTAAAGGTAACTTTTGTTCCAAACTCTAAGTTATCTTGTTTAATTTTTACTTCAGGTTTAGTAGCTTCACCTTCAACGATTAGGTCATATTTTTCATTGTCAATACTAAGTACATAATTTCCTTTGAGTGAAGTAGGATTTAGTTTTTCAATACTGTAACGATTGCCTTGAATCCAGTTTTCTAAAATGGTTGTATTTTCTTCAAATAACTCACCAGAAGTTACTATAAAATTGGCTAAGTTTCCTTTTTTAAGTGTTCCAATATTGTTTTGTTTTAATAATAAGGCAGGTTGTTCAGTTATTGCAGCTAGGGCTTTTTCTTTTGGGAAACCTAAGGCTACAGCTTTTCTTAAGTTGGGTAAAAAATCTTTAGGCGATTTTAAATCACTACTGGTTAGAATAAAAGAGATTCCATTTTCTGCTAAAAGCTTAAGATTAAATGGTGCTTGATTCCAAAGACGCATGTCGCTTAATGTTACTTGATTAGCAAGCAAAGGGTCTGACACATCATAAGCATCTGGAAATTTGATGGGAATGATTAGAGTTGCCTTTGTTTTTTTGATCTCCTCAATGCGCTCTAATTCATTCCCACTTCCTTTAATTAAATAGGTTATTCCAAAATCATCTCCAATTTTATCTGCTCTTACAATATTCAATTTATCACCCGCATTGAAAATTTGAATTAAATTTTTATTTTCATTGAAGGCTTCTAAAGATAAATCTTTTGTTTTTGAACCTCCTTGTGCGTACCAATTGGCATCATGATAAAATTGGCGCAATAATGCCATACTTCCCATTAAAGACGATGGGTAAGATTGGTTAGAAAATGCACTTCTATTGAATGTAAAATGTTGGGCGATTTTTTTATTTAAAATGCGAGTAGCATTAGTTTCATTGTCATTTAAAGTCCATAGTAAACTTGTTCCAGCCACAATGCCATCATTCAAATGACTTAGGACTGTACCAAATCCTGCCTCACGAAACTCTTTGGCTGTTTTTTCTTCATAGGCTAAGTTTTGGTAAGCATTAAAATCTGCACGAATATGATCGTTCCAATAATAACCATTACGTTCCGAATTGTATTGTGGACTTGGATTAAATCCGCCTTTTTTTTGAGGTTTATTAATTCCAAATTCCGTAAATGGGTCAATAAAAGAAGCATAAATGGTTTTGCCAGTTGCATCTAATATTGTGGCTTCTTTAGGTATGTTAACGGATGTTCCGATTTCTACTATTTTATCTTCTTTAATTAAAAGAGTAGCATTCTCTACTTTATTAGTAGGAGAGGTGTAAATAGTAGCATGAATTATAGCTACCTGATTTTTGAATGTTTGTTTTACCCCATCATTTTTAGGGAAATAGTCTTGTGCGGCAGCCCATTGCACAACGACCAATAACAAGAGTACTTTAATTGTTCGCATAGTTTTTGATTAGTGGCCTAAATGTATTAATAATTGAATCAAATTTATTGATTAGCCTATTTTTTAACTTTTGATTTTTGTTGTCACAATTTTAGCTTATTCCCATTTTACTTGTAGGTATCCTGTTAACGCATCAGGATAGTCAGGGTCATTTAAATGTAAAATGTAGTAATAAGTACCACTTGGAACACGTTCACCATCAATACTGTTTTCTGCTTTTCCATTCCAATCGGGGGTGTTGTTATTGCCGGTCCATAATAATCTTCCCCAGCGATTGTATACTTCTAAGTGAAAATTTAAAAATATATTACGTAATCCTTTAATGAAAAATATGTCATTTAATCCGTCATTATTTGGTGAAACGGCATTGTAAACAATAGGAGGACAGTTTTTAGTTAGCAATAAAAATGATGTGATGGAATAACAACCATTTTCATTTTCAATTCGTACCCAAATGGTTTTTGGTGTAGTGGTTGCTTCATAGTGGTTGGTATTGATGATGCTATTCGTATTGTTTTGTGCTTCTTGTAGTGTTTCGTGGAATGTCACGATGTGTAAAGGATTTGTTTTTATTTCGTTTTCATAGTAAGAAAAGTCAAAAATGCCACTAGTAAAACCTAGATTACAACTGGTTTGATTTTCAGGTTGATTATAGGCCGGAGCTGTCAGTAAGCTTACTTCTAATGAAAAGTTATTATTGTTTTCAACAATTTCAGTTACCACTCCTGTACCGTTTCCTGTATCATCGATGACTACTGTCAATGTAAATTGAATAGGAATTGATACAGGAATAGTTAATGTGATGCTTCCTGTTTCTGAACCTCCAATAGGAATTGTATTTTGTGTGAAAGTACTACCTACAGCTATTCCATTGGCATAAAAGGTTATAGGAGTATTGGGATTTAAATTGGCAGTAGCATTTACATTAAAAGCCTCATAATTAATAGTTATTTCTCTTGAATTGCAAGCTACAGGTACTATCTCTTGTATTTCAATTGTTGCATCTGGAAGTTGGCTATTTAATTTAGTGACAATGGCATTTATCATCACATAATCTAGTCCAGAAGTTAATTGAATAAGAGCAGAAGTATCGCCAATATTGATATTGTTTTGAATGTTATAGACATCTAAATCCATGTTGTATAGTTGATTGGAATTAGTTATCGAATTCGTACTATTAAATGCATTAGTTTCTGGATTTAAAGGTGGATTACTTATTATGTTTCCATTTATTCTTAGGGTTTCGTTAAAATCTAATCCTGAGTCGCCCTCCCAAGCAACAAAACCAATTTTAGCATCTGCATTGTCAATAACATTAAGAGCATTAAGCGAAACATCTAAAAAGTTTTGAGCAATGGAAACGACTTGTAGCCCATCATATACATTTAATTGATTTAGAGGTAAGGTATTGTTTTTATAAATGATTACCATGGCCCAACCCGCAAAATTGGTTCTGTTTTCAAAATGATAATTAATAAAGGAAGAAACATCTAGGTCGGAAACCGTATAAGTGCCATTTCCTTGTGATTGAACCAGAGCGGTGACATCGGCAAAAGCACTAAAAAAGTTGTAGTCTGTTCCTTGTGCTAGCACATTTGAAAAAGTTCGGGTTGCATTGATAGGCGTACTATTTAGTTGAATATTGAAATCTCCTGTACCGCAACCTGCCCAATACAAATAAGCTGCTTCTATAGTATCTGTTGGACCAAGATTTAAATTAGCACTTGAGCTGGTAAGGATTGTTGGGGAGAATTGAAAAGAATTTTCCTCTTCATTTAGGGTGTTTCCCACGAACGTGAAGTCGTACCTTCCGTTAAATTGATTGTACAAAGTAATACTTTGTTGGCTCCAAATAGCTTGAAAACAAAGTAAAAGGAAAAGTAGTTGTAGTTGTTTATTCATTTTCCCTAAATAATATTTTACCAAAGTAATAAATTTTACTAATTTTCCAAAGTTTTATACTATGGAAAAATATAAAGTTATACGCTATCAGTCCGAAAATTATGCACAATGGAATGCCTTTGTGGCGCGAGCTAAGAATGCTACGTTCTTGTTTCATCGAGATTTTATGAGCTATCATCAAGATCGTTTTGAGGATTATTCTTTACTTGTATTGGATGCAAAAGATAAGATTAAGGCAATTTTGCCAGCTCACAGAAAGGAGAATGCTTTGTATTCTCATCATGGGTTATCGTATGGAGGCTTAGTTATTGACCAAGATTTGAAATTAGATAAATATCTTTTATTATTTAGGACGCTTTTACAATTTCTTCATGACGCTCATTTTTCGACTTTATACTTAAAGCCTATTCCTCAATTTTATTGTACATCGCCCGCTGAGGAAATCAACTATGTTTTGCACTTGGTTCAAGCTCATTTGTATCGTGTTGATTCATCTACTACGATAGATTTACGGGCTCCTTTTACTATTGATAAAAGCAGAATGGAGGGCGTAAAAAAGGCTCAAAAATTAGGACTTCAAATAAAACAAGAAACTGACTTCACAAGTTTTTGGAATACTGTTTTAGTACCCAATTTACAAGAACGCCATCAGCTTCAACCAGTGCATCGATTGGATGAAATTCAATATTTACATTCTCTTTTTCCAGAACAGATTTTACAATTCAATTGCTACCAAGAGGAACAATTATTGGCTGGAGCTACTTTGTTTATTAATAATGAAGTGGTTCATGTGCAATATATTTCGGGAATAGGAAATAAAAACCAGCATGGAGCGTTAGATTATTTATTTTATGAGTTGATTACAAGTATATTTAAGGATTATCATTATTTTGATTTTGGTAACTCTAATGAACAAAATGGAACGCAACTTAATCAAGGCTTACATTTTTGGAAAGAAGGTTTTGGTGCACGAACTTTTGTTCATTACTTTTATAGTCTGCCAACGCAACATTTTAATTATTTAGATCACGTTATTTTAAAAAAGTAATCTTTTGAGTTTTTTTTCAAATCTCCATCAGAAGCCTATCCTCAAAATACTATCTTTGAATAGTATCCATATTTTTTTGAAATTAGTTTTCGGATTTATAACCTCTAATGCTATTGCTTCATATGCGGGTCCAGTTGGTATGGGTTTAATAGGTTCATTTAGAAGTTTTTTATCACTTTTAGAACATATTGCTTTATTAGGTTTTCAGAATGGAATAGTTACTTATTTGGCGCCTCATCCTTTGGGATCAGCGGCCTATCGGAAGACTGTTTTTACGGCTGGATTGGTTCTCTTTTTAAGTTCACTTTTCGTCAGCTTCTTTTGTATTTTGGGTGTTGATTATTTAACACATACTGTACTTCATGATCAAATTTTTTATCGAGATATTTTCTATCTGTTAGCTATATTATTTCCTTTGTATACAGGAAGTAGTTTTCTTTTGGCTTTGGTTAATGGGTTACATTATTACAAAAAAGTCATTCAAATTCAATTGTTAGCGAGTTGCATTAGCTTGGTACTCTCTCTATGGTTAATTGTGTCTTTTACTACATTAGGTGCACTGGTATCACTAATTTTGGTTCCTGTAGTTTTACTTTTTGTTTTGTTGCTTTATTGTTATCGTATCACTTTGTTTAATCAAGTGTTTTCGTTTCAAAATTTTGATTTTACACTTCTCAAACATTTTACTTCTTTTGCTCTTATGGCTTTAGTCTCGGGTGTTTTGGGTTCCTATGTGTTGCTTCAAATTCGAAATGAGATGATTGATGTTGAGGGTTTATTTAAAAGCGGTATTTACGAAGGTTTACAACGTATTTCTTCCTACTATTTGATTTTTATATCGAGTATTTTATCACTTTATTTTTTGCCTAAACTAGCCCAACACGTTTCCAAAGAAAAACAACAAGCTTTGGTATTAGATTATATAAAGCATATTATTCCGTTGTTTGGCTTAGGCTTAGTGGTATTGTTTTTTTTACGTAAGGAGATTATTGCTTTAGTTTTTTCACCTGATTTTCATTCCATGGAATCTTTGTTTTTTTGGCAGCTATTGGGTGATTTTTTAAAAGCTATTTCTTTACTTTTCGGTTATATTTTAATTGCTAGAAAAGCCACACAAATGTTTCTAGTCACTGAGTTGTTTTCGCTTTTTATTTTATATGTCTTAACTCATTTTTTATTATTGGAAGAAGGCTTGTTAGGTGTTGTAAAAGCACATGCTATTACTTATTTTATTTATTTGCTAGTCATGCTTTTAGTATATAAAAAAGGCACTAAATAGAAATTACTAGTGCCTTTCTTACTTTATTGTTTATTAGTTTTTTTTCTATTTTTCTGGGATGAATTTAATAGAAATCGAATTTGTACAATAGCGCATTCCAGTTGTTTCTGTTGGTCCATCATCAAAAACATGTCCTAAGTGTCCACCGCATTTGGCACACATTACTTCGACACGTTGCATGCCATAACTATGGTCTTTTTCATAAATGACAGCTCCTTTGATAGCCGCATCAAAAGAAGGCCAACCACAATGTGAATCAAACTTTGTATCTGATGTAAATAATGGGTTTTCACAGGCGGCACAAGCATAGTATCCTTTTTCAAAATGTTTGTCATAGACACCTGTATAGGGTCTTTCTGTTCCTTTCTCTCTTAATACATGATATTCCTCGGATGATAATTTACTTTTCCATTCTTGTTCAGATTTAATTACTTCAAATTTCATAAGTTGTTTTTCTTTTATTAAATCGGTTGATTTTATTGCTTCTGTTTTAAATGCTTTGGAAGTGAATACTTCTTTCTTTTTATCTTGCGATTGGCAACTGCATAAAGTTAAAAGCAGTCCAATTATAATACTTTTTTTCATAGCTTATACTTTTTTTAAAAGTACATAAATATCTTTTTTGAGTTGTGAATTGCGTCAATTTTAGCATAAATATAACACTTGTTCTTTCGTTGGGGTTAAAAACGAAGTGCTACACTTAGACCATAATCTTTTCCATTGAAATAAGGAAGTGCCGTTCCAGTTAGTTTTTTTTCGTTTTTAAATAATAACGTTTTAATATGTGGGTGAAGCCAATAAGCAATTTTGGTACTTAAAATACTTATTCCAGCTCCTGCGGCAATGTCATTTAGCCAATGTCTGTCGTTATACATTCTAAAAAAACCTGTACCAGTTGCTATTGCATATCCAGTAATTCCGTACCAAATAGAGGTGTTTTTATATTCTTGATATAAAAATTCCGCTCCCATGAATGCGGTTGCCGTATGTCCTGAAGGAAATGAATTGGAAGAAGAACCGTCAGGACGCATTTTATAAGTAGTTTTTTTTAGTATGTTGACAGTTGCTCCCATAATGAGATAAGCTGTTCCAAGAATTAGTGTTCGATCTGTGAATTGATGTTTACCTTTTAGGCCTAAATTATTTAGGGCATAAACCGATAGAAAAGGCATATATTGGGTGACATCATCTAAAGTGAATCGTTTGTCTATGTGCTCTCTTAATTCTTCATTTGTGCTGTTGTTTAAGTTTTGCAGTGTATGATTTTCTAGACTAACTACACCATAACCTACAAGTATGGTTGGAACTAGCAAACTTTTATAATTGAAAGTTTCTTTAGATTTGTTGACGTGAGTTGAATCTTGACTTTTTTCTTGCGCTCTAATCTCTTGTCCTAATAGCAAAAGTGATAGGAGTAATAATCCTCTCATAAGTCTTCTTTTTGGTTGGTTTTGTAAATTTACTAAAAATGAAGTTAGATAAAAAGTTAAGAGTATTTATTTAAAGGCTGATTTTTTACTACGGTATTTTCACTTGTTGATGTTGTTTTATTATGCTATAATTGATAAGGATTACTGCTATTTTTGGCAATAGGAGCATGGTAAAAAAAGCTAGATAGGAAATTGTTACTGTTGGTGGAGGTGCTGCTAATATAAAAATAGTAGTATTTGTTGCTTTATCAGGAAATATGAAGTTTTGCGTTAAGTTCCAACCCAAATGTATTGCAAAGGGCATAAGAAGTGAATACGTGCGTGCATATGAATAGGCTAGTAGAAGTCCCATAGCAAATGTAAAGATGAAAACCAATATCATTTGCGTTCCATTTCCCCAGATTTCACTATTTAACCCATGCAATGCTGCAAAAAATAAAGAGGAAAAAAATAGAGCTTTGGTTTGTCCTATTTTTTTAATTAGTATATAGAGCAACACTCCTCTACACATTAATTCTTCCGTTAAAACGGTTCTAATTTGTTTCCCTATTTCAGTAAAAAATACTTCTGTTGTTAGTGACTGATTTAAGGCGTATTCTTCTTTTGCGAAGTACATTTTTAGCAGAAATGTAGTAGCAGAAATTAATGAAGAAACTATAAAAAGAATAATAAAATAGAATAGTCTTTCTTTTGTTAGTTTACCTCCTAAAACGGATAAATTTTTCTTGCTAAATAGCCAAACAAGTAACCATGATATAACTAGTAATCCTATTATTTGTAACATTTCCTTTCTTTAAATTTACGTTTTGTAAAAGTATTAAATTGACTATTAGATTTAGGTTTCAAATAATTTAATCCCTTGCTTGGAGTTTGTCATGATTTTCATCGGGATTACCCGCTTGTTTAATCTTGAGTCTTGCCGAGGGACTCGCTAGTGTCAAAATTTAGTTTATTTTTTTTCTACTTGTCATGCGAATGATTCGTGCGGTATCGTGGGATTAAGATTGATAATATTTAAAAGTTTGTGTTGTTTTTTTATTTATTAAAAGCAAAGGTAAAGGTTATTACGTAGTAGATTATTCATTTCTAAATTCATATAAAGCAGGTAAGGCCTTATTATCAAAGTCAAATAGTGCTTGATTTTCCCATGTAGAGCCATTAGTAGATTGATTTCCTTTCCATGCAATTAATTCAGCACCCCAATAGCAAAAACCAATTCCATTTGTGGTATTCTTTACAATGCTTTTAATATCGTGTATAAATTTTCTTTGTCCATTTATGGTTGCAGGATAGTCGGGTAAAATAAGTTGGTTGTTTAGCCCAACGACATTATTTGTCCAATCATTCCAGTTAAGCGTAAATGGATAAGCCGTTTCAGCGATGATGATATCCTTATTATAGTTTTCGCTCAATTCTTGAAGTTTTGTTTGCAGTTCAATTAATGATTTTCCATGCCAAATAGGATAATAAGACAAGCCAATAATATCATAATCCACTGATGTAAGTTGATTGAAAAACCAACTAGAGTTTTGAATACCAGCAAAATGAAGAATAATTTTGCAGTGTGGAGCATTTTCTCTAACGGCTAAGCATCCAGCTTCAATAAGGTTAATAAAATGATCATGATTTGATGTGATATTCCCCGAAGGGTGAAGAAAACCTGAGTTTAACTCATTTCCGATTTGAATAAAATCAGGATTGATTTCTTGTACTACTTTTTTGGTGTAGCCATATACACTGTCTTTAAGTGATGCAAAATCTAAATTTTGCCAAATTGCGGGTGGTTGTTGATTTCCTGGATCTGCCCAAGTATCAGAATAATGAAGTGTTAACCAAGTTTTGAATCCATTAAGTTTTAAAGTTTGAGAAAACTGTTTTACTTCATTAAAACTAGAATGTTGTTCAGTTGGATTGACCCATAGTCTCAACCTAATTGTATTTATTCCGTTCTCTTTGAGTATTTCTATTAATTCTTTTTGATTACCATTTACATCTTTAAATGTTGGGTTTGTGCTAGATATTTCAGGAAATTGAGAAATGTCCACTGCCGATATAAATTCTTTGTTTTCATTCTCAGGTGCAAACATTTCATTATTGTCTTTATTGCAAGAGACAAGTATAATCAAATGAAGTATTACTAATATTTTTTTCATCATAAATTATTGCTAACATCAGACTTCGAAAAATGACACCAACTTTAACAAAGATAATAAATAGTATTAAGAAAACATAGATTTTGGGTTTTTAAGAATTGCAAGATGTCCAAGCTATTTCCTTAAAGCTGAGGAAGTATTTAGCTTTAAAAAAAACTTTTTAGCCACTTTTCATTTAACCAAAATGTCCGCTGATGTAGTTTTTTGTTAATTCTTGCTGCGGATTTTTGAAAATTGTTTTGCAACTGTCAAATTCTATTAATTCTCCCAAATACATAAAAGCAACATTGTCGGAAATACGTTGAGCTTGTTGCATATTATGGGTAACTATAATCACGGTGTAATTTTCTTTTAATTTTAAAATAAGTTCTTCAATTTTTCGGGTGCTGATGGGATCTAATGCGGAGCATGGTTCGTCCATAAGAATCACTTCAGGGCGCAATACTACTGTTCGAGCGATGCAAAGCCTTTGCTGTTGTCCTCCTGATAATTTAACAGCAGGCTTATGTAAGTCATCTTTTATTTCGTCCCATAAAAAACTATTTCTGAGAGCTGCTTCAATAAGATTAGGGATTTCACTTTTAGCGTAATTATGTATGCGCAATGGGTAAGCTAAATTTTCATAGATACTTTTGGGCAGTGGATTGGGTTTTTGAAAAACCATACCTATTCTTTTCCTGATTTCCGTTATTGAATTTTTTTTGTCATATAAATCTATATTTTCTAATAATATTTTGCCTTCAATTTTAGCATCAGGCGATAAATCATGCATACGATTAAAGGATCGTAACAAGGTAGATTTTCCACAACCTGATGGACCTATCAAGGAGGTAACCTGATTTTCAGGAAAATCAATAGAAACATTTTTCAAAATTTGTTTGTTTCCAAAATAGAGATTGAGGTTTCTGACTGAAATTTTATTTTTTTTCATATCAATCTTGAGTCCTGTATTTGAATCGCACATAAAATGCAATGATGTTTAATAAAAAAACTAATGTAATGAGTATAACTGCAGTGCCGTAAGCCAAAGGCCTCACTAATTCTACTGATGAGTGTTGAGTTGAAAGCATGTATAAATGATAGGGCAAAGCCATAAATTCGCTGTCTACTGTGGTTATTCCTTTATTGACATAAAAAGCAACACCCGTAAATAATATAGGTGCTGTTTCCCCAGCTGCTCTTGATATAGTAAGTACTACACCTGTTAAAATTCCAGGTAAAGCTTTTGGCAACACTACATCTTTTATCATTTCAAATTGTGTAATTCCTAATGCCAAAGTTCCTTCACGCATACTATTTGGTATTCTTTTTAAAGCTTCCTCGGAAGTGGTAATAATATAGGGTAATGAAAGTAGGCCTAGTGTTAATCCTGCTGATAATATTGAAGTTCCTAATTTCAACGATTGAACAAATAATGCTAGACCAAAAAGACCATAGATAATAGATGGGATGCCTGCAAGATTTCTAATGGATGCTCTAATAATATTAGTTAGTACTGATGGTTTCGCATACTCATTCAAATAAATTGCACACGCTACTCCAAACGGAACAGAAAACAATGTAGTGATAAAAGTTAAAAAAATAGTGCCTAAAATAGCTGGTAAAATTCCACCAGCTGTCATTCCTTTGGTTGGGTTTTGAATTATGAAATCAATAGAAATTACCGATAAACCTTTAGAGAAAATATCCCAAAGAATAATTCCTAAAAACAAGCAAACCAAAGCTGTGCTTCCGGTCAAAATGAACCAATTGACGAAAGTATTAAATTTAGATTTCATACATGGAATTTTCTGAATCGTTGAGCAAAGTATTCACCTATAAAATTGATGAATAATGAAATAAGAAATAAAATAGCAGCAATAGCAAATAAGGCAAAATAATGAGTTGTTTCATAGGGAACTTCACCCATTTCAATTGCAATAGTTGCAGTGATGGTTCTAACCGAATCTAAAAAACCTTTGGGCATTACTGAGGTGTTACCAGTTGCCATCAATACGGTCATTGTTTCACCCAAGGCTCTTCCTAATCCGAGCATTACTGCGGCAATTAATCCAGGCATAGCAGCCGGTATAGTAATCTTAAATAAGGTTTCCCATTTATTGGCTCCTAAAGCTAAAGAAGCTTCACGATAGGCTTTTGGTACTGCATTAATAGCATCCTCGCTAATTGTAATTATGGTAGGCAAGGCCATAATTGCTAATAAAATAGAACCGTTCAAGGCATTAAGGCCATTTTGAATTCCAAATATTTTTGAAAGAGCCGGTCCAACCAAAACGATACCCAAGAAACCGATGGCAACAGAGGGAATAGCCGCTAGCATTTCAATAATTGGCTTTAGTACTGTTTGTCTTTTTTTAGATGCCACTTCAGAAAGAAAAGCTGCTGAAAAGATGCCCAATGGCACCGCGATAATCATGGATCCTATCGTTACAAATAGGGTGCTAACCAGCAAAGGAATAATACTATATTTTGTTTCAGGATCCCATTGGTTTCCAGTAAAAAAATCAATAGGATTAATACTTATAATGAAGGAAACTCCATTATAAAACAACATAAAAAAGATGCCTCCTAGTAAGGAGATCGTTAAGAATCCCGTTGCTTTAAAAACGAGTTTAAAAATGCGGTCAATTTTTTCTCTTATTTCACTAGTCATGTAAAATTGGATAATAGCCTGATGATTTAATGATTTGTTGTCCTTCTGTTGATTTCTCAAAATCCAAGAATGACTTGACTTTATAATAATCCTTTTTTTTGAAGTATTGATAGAGTGGTCGTTGAAAAAAATATTTTCCTATTCTAATTTTTTCGGCATCAAATGGAGAGATGGCTGGGTCAATTCCGTTAAAAATTTTCAATACTTTTAGTCCTTTTATATTATCCCCAATTATATATCCTGCTCCAACATAGCCAATGCCTGAGTTATCGGATTTTAATGCTTCTAGTATTTGAGCATTCCCGTTCATTTGTTTGGCATAAGGGGAAAAATGAATATTAAGCTTGTGTTTTACATATTCATAAGTACCTGAATTACTTTGGCGGCCATAGATATTTATAGGCATTTTTCTTTTTGTTAAAAAAAACCAATTATTTTGTTCACCACTTAATATTTTTGATAATTCCAAAACACTAATTGAATCAATTGGGGTCTTGTCTGATACAACAAAGGCAACTGCATCTTGTGCAAAAATGAAAGAATCTAATTGTATATTTCTATCTTTGAAAAGTGATAATTCTTCCTCTTTTATTTTTCTTGATGAATTGGCTAAATCAGCGTTCCCATTTAATAAAGAAGCTATACCTAAACCAGAGCCTCCGCCAGAAATAGAGACTAAAACATTTTGATGTTGTGAATGAAACGCCTCTGCCAACGAAACAGAAAGATTTACTTCTGTATCTGAACCTTTTACCTTTAAAGCGAGGTCAACATTAGAGCAGGAATGAAGTAGTAGTAGTCCACCCCAAAAAAAAGTATATTTCATTTTTGAAAGATGGAATTTTAAGTTTATGTTATCATTAAATGAAAATAAACTTTTTGTTATGTTTTGTGTGTTGAAGTTCTAAAAATATCTGCTAATGTTAGACTGTTAAAAAGATAGTAAATAATTAAAAAATGGTAGTTGTGCAACAGTTACGGCTATTGTAGGCAGTGTTTCTTTCTTTTTGTCAGCTCTTTGTGTTATTTTAATTTTCGCATATTTCTTTCAACTTGTCAAGTGCTTTTGGGTATGTGTCGTTCATATATTTCAAAAAGTCTTGTGTTGTGTCCAAGTCAACGGTTACAATTGTTGTTCCATTCTTTTCTTCAAATGAATAGTTCTCAAGTCCGTTTGCCCATTTCTCTACTTCTGGTCCTTCAGTGGTTTCAACACCATTTTTTACAAGACCATAATGTCGGATTGAAATGAATTTGTCTAATATGTTTTCTGCAATTTCTGAAACCATACCACCTTTCTCTCCAGATTCATCGCTACCAAAGAATAATATCTTGTTTCCTTTATTCCAATTGCCTTCATAGGTTGAAGTTGGATTAAACAATGCTGTCCACTGCTCATAAGTTGATTTATTAGTAATCCCCAACATTCTATCAAAAACCTTGCTTACAGGTGCATTTATTTCTATTTTGAATTGTAGTTTTTCCATAATCAAATTTAAAAAAGTTATCGTTATTTAATTCTTTCTAATTTTCCTTTTAGTTTTACAATATTTTTATAGTCCCATTGAATTTCTCTTGATTTGTTGAGCCAAATTGTCAACTCGTCTGTGCTTATGTCGGTTACATCATTGTAAAAAATTGAAGCGTCTTTAAATTTTTCTCCTTTAACATTCAATTTTTCTTCTTCAAAGTCCGCACCGCTCCAAAACATTAGTCTTATTCCTTTTTTCTGTTTGCTATAACCAACTATCGGATTACCGTTTAAAAACCAAACAGGATGCGAGTGCCAAATTTTTGATTCGGCTTCTGTTAATTCGGTGTCAATTGTCTTTGCAAGTAAATCGCAAATTTCTTTGTCAATTGTTGTTTGTTTGTTGTTGTATTGCTCAATTTCCTTATTCATTTCTTTGATTTAAATGTTGTTTGGTCGTGATGAGCGGTTGTATAACATTGCCTAAAACGGCAGACTGTGAAAAACCCCACAATCTTTAAAACAAATATAGTATAATATTAGTATGCTTTCTCGGTTTTTCTTATATTAATTCATGTTACCTATACAAGTTGTTTCTTTAAAACAAGGGAAGTGCTTTGCTTTTTTTAAAACGGTATTTACAGACTTTATAATCTCAAATTTAAGCACCCGAAATTTTAGAATTTTCTATAAGAACTAAAAAACAAACCTCGTTTAAAGTGCTTAAACGAGGTTGAAATTTTATGCTTTTGATACTATTTTTTTAAAAAAGGCTAGTTGTGCAACAGTTATGCTTGTTAGCGGTAGTGCTTAATTGTATTAGTAATATTCAATTTCTCTTATCCACTTATATAAATCTTTACCATCAACAGTTTTTGTTATTTCTATCCAGTTTTTATATTTATCATATTTATATAAGTATGAAATATTATATTTTTTCATTTTTTTTGTTTCAAAATCTTCTTCTTCGTATAAAAAGTGGCTAATCACGTCATTTTTATATTTATATTTTTGAATAATTTTAGCATTAGTTATATCTTCATCACAGCAATATTTAGCAATTAGTTGATTAGACTTATTGTATCTAAAATTAAAATGTGTTTTATAGCCATTCTTGTTGTTAGTATATCTTGTTACAAGATTATTTCCGTTATAAATATTAACTGTTTGACTACTTTCAATAACTTCATTGGAGTATTTATCAGAATCTAAATCGAATATTTGAGTTTTGATAAGTCGATTTTTAGAATCATATTCATTTATTAGATTTTTATAAGTAACTCCAGTTGAATCTTGAACTCCATATGAATAACTATTTCCTTCTAGTTTCTTCCAAGTATTAGGGTTTTTATATATTCTATACGCTAACTTTCCATTTTCGTTGTAATGATTAATGTATTCATTAATTGTTCCATTATCATCAAAATTTTTTGTTATTATGACTTTTCCATTTTTATATTTTTTGTAATTATGAGAAAAAATATTAAGTTCTAAATTCTCGTAAATAATATTTTCATCTACATAATCACCATATTCTTCGAAATAATGATTTCTCGTATTTATAGAATATTCAGATGAATCAATGGTACTGATTAAACGTTCTTTTTTATCGTAAACATATCTATACGAATTCATGAAATTATCTTTTTTTCCATACCAATTTTCTTTTGTTATTTTTCGATTTGGGTTATAAAACCTTTCATAATTTATATAATAACAAAAATTTGAAGTATACCAAGTATTATAAAATCTTGATATTGTTGATTCTGGTCCCATAAATCCTGAATGACCGTAGTCATTGTAATAAAGTAATTGTGGATTTTCAATTTCGGTTAGGAAAATAACCTTTTCTCTAATTTTTTTTATATTTCCATAGATTGTATCTTTCGTTAAATCTTGTGATAAAACGAAGAATGGAATTAGAAATAAAAGTAAAATAAAGTATGTAGTTTTCTGTCTCATTAAGCTAAGATTTCTCCGTAATTTTTGCGCATTGCCACTAACGTCAGACTGTGAAAAAAACCCACAATATTTAAAGCAAATATAGTATAATATTTGTATACTTCGTTGGTTTTTCTTATATTTATTCATGTAACCTATTTAAGTAATTCACCTAAAACAAGGGAAGTACTTTGCTTTTTTTAAAACGGTATTTACAGACTTTATAATCTCAAATTTAAGCACCCGAAATTTTAGAATTTTCTATAAGAACTAAAAAACAAACCTCGCTTAAAAGGGCTTAAACGAGGTCGGAATTTTATGTTTTTGTA